>OMJJ01000300.1 GCA_900299305.1 bacterium
CGCCTCGTGTCCGGGCTGACCGAGTGTATAGGGGTACTGAAACTGATGCCCCAAAAACATCGGTTCGTTATGGCGTAGGTGCAAGTCCCACTGAGGGCAAGTGGTTACGGCATCCACCCGCATAAGCACCTCCCCCTGCCCCGGTGTGGGCGTGGGAACCTCTACTATCTCAAAATCGCGCCCAGAGCCTACTTGAAGCGTCTTCATAGCCTCTCCTCATAGTAAGAAAACCGCCGCGCAACGAAGCACGGCGGTAACACACTCCTCAAAGCAGATTAGCGTTGTAGTTTGAGTTGCCCTCTCAGTTCTCCAGCGGGGTGCGCCGTTGTCTGGATTTCGGCGTAGATTTTACCGGCGTTTAGGGCAGTAACGAAGTCGCTAAAGTTGGTGATACTTCCCCCCGTTATCAGGTTCGAGGCGAGAAGCGTTCTCACCAGTGCGCCGCCATACGCCCCATCGGTTCCAGAGTCGTAGATGTTGTAGACTGCGGGCCCGTTTGTCTTTCGTGCGCCGGAATAGAGGCGGATGCTCGTAACATTGGCGTTGGTCAGTTTGGCAGACTGAACTTGAAGCGTCATACTTGCCTTATCGCGGCTCATGGTAAGCAGAACCAAAGCCGAGGCGGTGGTGGTTACAGATATTACCTCTTCGGTTCCTAACAGATTACCCACATAAGCCTGTGCCAATATCTGCCCACGCAGTTCCCCGCTAGGATTCGCAGTGGTTCGTACCTCTACGTAGGTTCTTCCCGAAAGCATAGCATTTATGGCATCGGCGAAACTGTTGATTCCCGCACTTGGTTGCGCCTGTAGGTCACTAGACGTAAGCACCTGCCCCGCGCTCGCAATAGAGAATATGGCAGGTCCATTGGTAGTTGGGTCGCCTACTCGTACTGTAATGGAGGAGGCATTCGTCAGGTTTACCGAATCGAAAGTTAGCCCAATCGAGTCTTGTTTTGCACTCAGTACAAAGGTAGCAGAGGCTTGGGCAGTCGTATCCAATGGGGCAGGAACAAGATTTAGCCCTGTCATAGCACTATAGAGGTTTACTGCCCCTATCTGTCCACGTATCTCTCCGCTTGGATTGGTGGTAGTGTGTACGTTGATGTAGCACTGCCCAGCCGACAAAAACTGGAGTGCATCATCGAATGTCACCACGCCAGCGGCAGGTTGTGCCGTTAAGTCGGAGGCAACCAGAGTGAGGTTGATATTTGTTAGGTTTTGGGGTGTTCCTCCTGCATCGAATAACGGGAAGATAACGGGCCCATTCGTACCAGCACGACCTACGTGGATATGCGCCATTGTCACCCCTGTTAGCCCAGTAAGGTTCGCGCTTACATGAATAGAGGAAGCGTCGGACTTAATCAAAACATTTACGGTTCCGCTTGCGCTAGAGACAGGGGAAGCCGTCTGTTGCGAGGAGCGTAACACCCCCGACAGGTTAGTATCCACCGGCGGATTGATGGTCGTGCCTCCACCTCCGCTACTACACCCTTCCATCGCAATCAGAGACCCTAATAACGTGGCTCCCGTTGCACCCAAAAACGTGCGGCGAGACAAATGCTTCTGGTTCATCGTTCAAAAACTCTCCTTTGTGGTTCGTTGGCGGCATCTTTATCAGGAAGGGGGGCGGTTTTCTTACCAAGCCGACTATGCCGTACCAAAATTTAGAAATACTCTCACTATTTAGACGTACCTACCACACATTCCTGTCTGTAGTGTCCCCTCCTACTCCTAAAACTACCAAACTGCCTCCAGTTTCCATAAAGAAGCGGGTAGGGTGTGCTATAATCAAGTGAATTTTGGTATCAAAGGAACTCTCAAAAGTATGTCCCACTTCTCCTCACGCAAGACGCTCAAGATACTCTTAGGAGGTTTCTGCCTCTTGGCGGCGTTCGGAGTACTACTGGTCGCAAAGCCCGGCGTTCGGAGGCGGTTGGGTATAAGCCCCATACAGCCCACCAATCTTTTCGACCTCAAAGGCGCGATGCTGAAAGCGGGTAATCCGGCTCTCAAAGAGGTGGCTCTCACCTTCGATGATGGCCCCCACCGTGAAAGCCGTGAACAGATACTCAATACCCTCAAGCAGTTCCACGCCAAAGCCACTTTTTTTGAGGTAGGTATGCGGATGGAGCAGAACCCTGACCTACTGCGGCGCACCATAGCAGAGGGGCATGAGATTGCAAATCATACCATGTTCCACATCACTCTGCCCGGTCTCAAGCCCGACACGCTCCACAAAGGAATCAACGAAGCCGACATCGTATACTACCGATTTACGGGCAAGCACTTGCGCCTGTTGCGCCCTCCCGGTATGCGCTTCGACAGTGCCACACTAGAGGAGGCAAAACGCTTAGGCTACATCACCGTTTCGTATACCGCCGCCTCTGCCGACTACGGCGACCATGTTGACCCCAACAATGTGATAGAGCGCACCCTTTCGCGTACTGCCCCCGGCGGTATTCTCCTTCTACACGACTACCCCGCTACCGCAAAGGCACTTCCGGAGATACTAGAGACGCTTACCAAGCAAGGCTACCAGTTTGTTACGGTAGAGGAGATGCTACAGCACCTGCCTCCCAAAGAGCGAGCTGAAGCACTTTCCTGTTGGAACCTCAGTTCCGAAGCCCCCGCAGGAGACCGCCCTGCCTTCCTCCCTCTCGCTGTCTCGGAGGGCAAAGCAAAAGGGTTGTAGCATACCTAAATATCTCGAATTTGTGTTTAGTTTACCATTCGGTGATAACGATATAGAGACGACAACCGTCCATCTTCACCGATAGCACCCGATTTTGACATCTTTAGAAAGAGTCTCTGTTATGAATTCACAGCGTCCAGAGAGGTTCGCTTGTGGGACAACGCTTCTACTTCTGTTCCTTCTGTTCTCCCTTCCCGCCTCTGCCCAAGACACCAGCAAAACCTACGCAAACCGTACCATCGAAGCCATTCCTATTCCCAAATCGGCACAGCCACCCGTTATCGACGGCGACCTCAGCGATAAAATCTGGACAATGGCAACCAAAGCACAGACCTTTATCGACCCCCAACGGAGTACCCCCGTAGGCGACCAGACCGAAGTCACCCTGCTTTATGACCAAGTCAACATCTACGTAGGCTTCTACTGCCACGACAGCCGCCCCGACGGAATTACTGCCCGCGAAACCGTGCGTGATGCCAAACTGATGAACGACGACTTCGTTGCCGTAGAACTCGACCCCTTCCTAACCTATAAGTTTGATGGCTACTCTATCTTTATGGTGAATGCCATTGGAACCCGAAGTATGCGCCAAAGCGGGGGCAGAGCCGGCAAAGTAGAGTGGCAAGGAGACTGGGAAGCCGCCGTAAAGCGCGTAGCCGATGGCTGGACGGTAGAGATGAAGATTCCTTGGGGTATCCTCTCCTACCCCCGTGTGCAAAAGCCTATCAATATGGGGATTAACTTCCGCCGCTTTCAACAGCGCACCCAAATACTTTCGATGTGGAGCGACATCGGGACGCAGTTCTTTTCGGAGCGCGAAGGGCTTTGGAAGGGGGTCTCTACTCCCGTTCAGGCGTGGAAGCCCCGAATATCTGCCCTCCCCTACCTAATGCCTAGTCTCTCTCTCAAAGACAAGAGCGAGATACGAACGGGTATGGACATCCGCTACCAGCCCACCCCAGAACTTACCGCAGTAGCCACCATCGCCCCCGACTTCGCAACGGTAGAGGGCGCAGTAGAAGGAATCAACTTCTCGCGTTCAGAACGTTATGTACAAGACCACCGCCCCTTCTTTCTGGAAGGGCAAGACTACTTCGACTTAGGTCGCCCCTACCAACTTGGGCGGCTCTTCTACCCTAACCGCATCGGCTCTATGAGTACCGCCTTCAAGGTGTATGGTAAAACCGATACCAAGACCTCACTTGGATTCCTCAGTACCTTCGATTTTGGAAACCAGTCTAACTTCATTATGAACTACCGCAAGGAGCAGAACGCCTCTTCCGGAGCCAACCTAATGATGCTACAGCACGTAGAGAAGGGTGCAGATAACACTGTCCTCGCCGCGGTAGAGAACTACCGTAAGGGGAAATGGGGATTCGACTCGCAGTACTTGCAGTCGCTAGGGCAAGGTGCGGGAGGCGCGGCATGGACAACCGCCGTCAACCTTCAGGACAAAAACCTGTTCGCAACCCTACGGTATAAGTACGTCGCCGCGAACTTCCTAGATACCCTCGGTTATATCCCCTTTACTAACTTTCAGGGAATATCAGGTTTTGTAAACTGGTCGGGCTTTTGGAGACAGGGATACTGGCGCGGTTTTGAAATCGGATGGCTACCTACCTGGACTTGGGACTTAGATGGGGTTCCCTTCCAACGGAATGCGGGGCTGTTCGCAACTATCGAGTCACGCAATGACAACCAGTACAACCTCTTTATGAACGGTGGAAAGTACTACAACGATACCGACTTTACGTATACCTTCGAGTTTGTGCGAAACGCTACTAACCGCTTCCGAAAATGGGGACTAAGTTTCACCACAGGGCAACAGGCAAGCCTTCCCTATACCGCTTACGGGCCTCAGTTCAGTTTTCGGTTTGGGAAACACTTCGACTTTATCTACTCGTCGTTCTTGCAGAGTTATCAGGGCTTCTCTCAGCAACATATCCTAACCATGAACTACGAGATAAACCCCTACCAGTCCTTTGGGGGGCGTGTTGTGGTAGATAACTCCGCAGTAAATGTCTACCTCTCTTATCGCAACACAGGGCGCAAAGGAACCGACTTCTATGTGATACTTGGCGACCCAAACGCGCAGAGTTTTGTGCAACGCCTCCTATTCAAGTGGGTGTTTGCGATATAGCACCCTCTGCCAACCTCTCTGTTGGAACTCCCATAGATACCAAACAAAAAGCGGAGAAGCCTTTTCGTAAAAAGGGTTTCTCCGCTAACTTTTATGGTAAACAAGCCAGCCTACTTTGTGTGCAGACCACACTCCGTCTTGCCAAAACTCTCCCAACGCCCCGCCCTATCGTCACCCTCTGCGGATACCGCACGGGTACATGGCTGACACCCGATACTCGGATAGCCTAAGTCGTGTAGGGGATTATAGGGTACATCGTTATCTAAGATATACTGCCACACATCGCGCTTCGTCCAGTTTGCAAGGGGGTTTACTTTTACTAGCCCGAACTTTTCGTCCCACTCTACGATTCCCGCGCTCTTTCGTGCATGGGTCTGGTCACGGCGTATCGCGGTAATCCAAGCAGAATAGCCCTCCTCTATCGTGCGCTTTAGCGGCTCTATTTTACGAATAGTACAACACCTATCGGGGTCAGTTCCATAGATAGCCCCGCCAAAACGCTGTTCCATCTCCTCCACACTCTCCAAAGCGCGAACGTACTCTACCGTAATACCGTATTTCTCGCGTATCCGCTCACGGAGGTCGAGGGTCTCCTGAAACTGGTAGCCGGTATCAAGATTTATCAGGCGTATCTGGGAGGGGTCTGCACCGATTTCCGAGAGCATCGCCAGCAGAACACAGCCCTCTGCCCCAAAAGCAGTCGCCATGAGCAACTTGGGGGCGTGATTCTCTAATGCCCACCGCAGAACTGCTTGGGGGGTCGCACTCTCCAAAGCATCACTCTTCTGCTTCAAACTCTCTCTATCTTGTACCGCAAGAACTCCCATTTCGTAACGCACCTTCTCTTCCCCAAATAAACTTGACTAAATCTATCAGATTATAGTATATTATCTCCTACGTTGTCAAGCGGGGTTTGGTTCCCGTCAGGGCAATCGCATCACTCTTGGGTACAAGGTACTGTTCGGTTTTAGCCCTCATCACCAACCTCTTCTCCCAAGTTTGGACGAAGAGGCGAATGCACGGTATAGTAAGTATATTATCTTTTTATGAAGGTGCGCCTTACTTCTAACAAGAAAACCTTACTACTTTTTC
The DNA here is from genome assembly GCA_900299305.1 of bacterium. GTDB lineage: Bacteria > Armatimonadota > Chthonomonadetes > Chthonomonadales > Chthonomonadaceae > CAIJLM01. The sequence continues at coordinate 5,927 of OMJJ01000300.1, forward strand.
TTTCCCCCAAACTTGGGGGAAAGATGTCCTGCAAGGACAGAATGAGGGCTAATACGCTAACTACGGTGAACAACTCTCTTCTCTCTCTATAAAAGGAAGTACTCCCAACAATGCCAAATCATGCAGGATTTATCTTGTGGTTTACGGGGCTATCCGGCGCAGGAAAGTCCACCCTCTCCGAAAAACTGGTCGCCGAGTTTGTACAGCGCGGCTACAAGGTAGAGTTGTTAGATGGTGACGAAGTTCGCACGCACCTCTCCAAAGGTCTCACGTTTTCCCGCGAAGACCGCGATACCAATGTGCGCCGCATCGGTTGGGTGGCGCGAGTACTCGCAAGGAATGGGGTGATTGCTGTAACGGCGGCTATCTCTCCCTACCGTGAAATTAGGGATGAGATTCGGGCAGACGTAACGACAGAAGGACGAACCACTTTTGTAGAGGTCTATGCAAATGCCCCGCTAGAGGCACTGGTGGAGCGCGACGTGAAAGGGCTGTACAAAAAGGCACTGGCAGGCGAGATAAAGCAGTTCACTGGCGTATCCGACCCCTACGAGCCGCCGCTCTCTCCCGAAGTCGAGGTCTACACCTCCACCGAAAGCATAGAGGATTCTGCCAATCGCATCCTGAACTATCTTGCAGAACACCACTTGATAGGAGAAGGCGCGTAGCCGCTTATGGAACCCCAACGCACCCTAGATTTACACAACCACACCACCGCCTCCGATGGCGACCACACCCCCACGCAGTTAGTTGCTCGTGCAAAATCGCTAGGCTTAACCGCGATTGCCGTTACCGATCACGACACAATGGAAGGGCTTGCGGAGGCGATACAGGCGGGTAACGAGGTAGGTATTGAGGTGGTTCCCGGTATCGAACTGAGCGCGGAGATAGATTTTGGGCAGTGCCACATTCTAGGGCTATGTATCGACCCCAAATCGGAACGCATGAAAACACGACTGCATGAGGTACTCCATAACCGTAACCTTCGCAACGAGAAGATACTAGAGAAGATGCAGAAACACGGGGTAGACATCACACTCGCGGAGGTGGAGGCAGAGGCGGGGGGCGAAGTAGTAGCGCGTCCACACTTCGCAAAGGTGTTGCTTGCCAAAGGGTTTATCAGCACCATGCAGGAGGCTTTTGATAAGCACCTCACTCCCGGCGGAACCTTCTATGTAGATAGGGTTCGCCTCTCACCGGAGGAGTGTATTGGGCTTATCCATGAGGCGGGTGGGGTCGCAATTCTCGCCCACCCCAACAACCTAAAACGTAACGAGGAAGATACTGAAACCAAAATTCGGGAGTTACTAGAGGCGGGGTTAGACGGAATAGAGGCACGCTATAACCGCCATACTCCCGCCGATAACGCTCGTTACCTTGCTCTCGCAGCGAAGTTGGGAATACTGACCTCTGGTGGTAGTGACTTTCATGGCGCAACTGTAAAACCCAACGTTTTCATGGGACACGTAGAGGGTGAACTCCCTGCCCCCAACTCCCTACTAGAGCCTCTCAAGGCGCGTAGCAAGTCGCTCTCCTAAAGCACATCCTCTCCGCTTTCAGAGGTACGAATCCGTATTGCGTCGGACATGGGAAGAATAAAAATCTTCCCATCGCCCGGCTCTCCCGTATGTGCATGACGCAGAATCGTCTCCACGATTTCGTCCACCTCTTCGTCTCGCACAATGATTTCTAGTTTCACTTTCAGGGGTAGGTCGATAATGTAGTCCGCGCCTCGAAACCGCTCACGCTGTCCGCCCTGCCGCCCTGTACCGCGCACATCCTGCACCGAGATACCACGCACCCCGATTTCTCCGAGTGCTATCTTCACCTCGTCCAGTTTCATAGGGCGAATTATCGCTTCGATACGCTTCATAGTTCCCTACCCCCTTTTGTGACCTCGTGGGCTTAGTGCAAGAAGTGACGCACTCCCGTAAACACCATAGCAATCCCGTTTCGGTTGGCCACCTCAATGGTCTCTTGGTCTTTTACCGAGCCGCCGGGCTGAATAATGGCGGTGATACCCGCTTTTGCCGCCGCTTCCGGTCCATCGGGGAATGGGAAGAACGCATCCGAAGCCATAACTGCCCCCTTTGCCTCTTCTCCTGCCTGCTCTACAGCCAACCGTACCGAGCGTACCCGGTTCATCTGCCCCGCCCCCACTCCTAGCACCTGCCGATTTTTGGTGAATACTATCGCGTTGCTCTTTACGTGACGCATCACTTTCCACGCGAAGAGTAGTTCCTCAATCTCGTCCTGTGTAGGTGTGCGCTCTGTTACCACCTTGAAGTCATCTGCTGTTACCACAATGTGGTCAGGGGTCTGCACCAGTATCCCGCCCGTTACGCGCTTATAGTCTGCACCGGTAGCCGCCGCGTTCGCCCTCCAACCCTTTAGGTCGCCCAGTTCCAGTAGGCGGAGGTTTGCCCCCCATTTTTTGCGTTCGGTAAGAATAGGAATCGCCTCTGCCTCATAGCCGGGCGCGATAATCGCCTCGAAGAAGGTGTTCTTGCCCGTGATCTCTTCGGCAGTGGCTACATCAATGGGTCGGGTAACGGCGAGGATGCCCCCGAATGCCGAAATGGTATCTCCCAAACGCGCCTTCAAGAACGCCTCTGCCAGTGTATCCCCCAAAGCAACTCCACACGGGTTCGTATGCTTGATGATAACCGCGCAGGGCTGTGCCTCTTCGCTAAACTCTTTCGCCGTCTCTAAAGCCGCGTTCAGGTCGTAGATGTTATTAAAGGAGAGTTCTTTACCGTGCAGTTGTTTGGCGTTCGCGACACACGGTTCAGTAACGCCGGGCTGAACGTAGAAAGCGGCGCGTTGGTGAGGGTTCTCCCCATAACGGCAGTCTTGTGCTTTGCGGTAGCCCAAAGCAAGCTCTTGCGGGAAGTCGGGGGTGTCGTTGCCCTCCTCTTTGGCAAATCGCTGGTTCAACCACTGGCTGATATAGGCATCGTACTGCCCGGTGTGAGCATACGCCTTCGCCGCGAGTTGTCGGCGGGTTGCTAGGCTCACCGTTCCGCCATTTGCCGCCATCTCTTCCAGCAATGGGGTGTAGTCGTCGGGATTCACCACGACCATAACCCCGCTATGGTTCTTTGCCGCAGAACGTATCATCGCCGGTCCACCAATGTCGATGTTCTCAATCGCGTCCTCTAGGGCAACATTCGGCTTTGCAACGGTAGCCGCAAATGGGTAAAGGTTTACGCAAACAAGGTCGATAGGCTGAATACCGTGTGCTTCGATTGCCGCAAGGTGGTCGGGTTTTGCCCTATCTGCCAGTAGCCCGCCATGCACCGCAGGGTGAAGCGTCTTTACACGCCCTTCCAGCATCTCTGGAAAGCCTGTTACGTCGCTGATGTTGAGAACATTCAGCCCTGCTTTTGCCAAAGCCGTCGCCGTTCCCCCCGTCGAGATAATCTCAAACCCTTGTGCCGCCAACCCTTGGGCGAACTCCATCAACCCCGCTTTGTCCGAAACACTCAAAAGAGCGCGTCGCGCTTTTGTCGTCTGTTCTGCCATCTGTCCAAACTCCTTAGTTTTCTAAAAGTAGGTGGTTACTGGGAGGCAAAAACGCAAAATCGCCTCAGCCTCCCGAACCAAAATTCGAGAATGCCCAGGCGAGCGACCTTTCCCCAATGTA
>OMJJ01000301.1 GCA_900299305.1 bacterium
GAGCGCGGCGGGGGCGGTGGGGGCTTGGCTTGCTGTTTTTGCTCTAAAAGCAGACCTGTGTCGTATGCCGAGCGCAAATCTGCGTCCCCCAAAATACGGTACGCCTCGTTTATCTCCTGAATTTTTGCGAGGGCACTAGGATTAGGGTTCATATCGGGGTGATACTGCCGCGCAAGGGTACGATAACGCCGCTTAACCTCTTCCATTGTGGCGGAGGGGGGCAACCCTAGCGTTTCGTAGTAGTTTGGCAACACCCTTTGGGTCTCCTGTTAGTTCTCGGAAGGTAGCGTCGTACTCTGATGTCCCAAGTTCTGATAGCCGCTAATGACTGCCTGACCTACCAGAATCGCGACAAAGAGGAAAACAAGTACCCCGAAGATAATCGCCGTCTGGTGCGACTTTACTTTTGCTTCACTCTCGAAGAAATCTGCCGATTTGTCCATCATCACATCGAGGTTGCCGGTGGTCTCGCCGGTTTGGAACATATCCATAATCATCGGCGGAAACAGCCCCGTTCTTCTCATGTGCTGAGACACTAAGCCCCCTTGGTCGGCTATTCGCATGGCATCTTGCGTCACCTTCTCTACTACGGCGTTACCAGATGCTCTTCCTGCAATGTCTAATGCTCTGGGAATAGTGAAGCCTCCCCGATAGAGCGCGGCGAAAGCACGGGCAAAACGCGCCAGTGCAAACATCCTCACAATGTTGCCAAGTACGGGTATCTTGATTTTGAACATATCGTACCCCTCCCGTACCCCCGACACATTAAAGAAGAAGAGACGAAACGTTACGTAAGCCGCAAAGATAGCCAGCAAAATCGAGCCACCGAAACCGATGGTGTTCGCAAAGTAGCCTACCCCTCCTGTCCCAAGAACAAGGTTGACCACCGCCAACTGCCCTCCCATGAGTCCCGTTCTTCCCATAATCATCAGGGCAACGAAGAGTACCACTTTGGGGTAGAAGGTCTCGCGGGAGACCATGCGCTTTATCTCGAGGTCATGCTCTACATAGTCCGCAAGGTGGAGTAGTACTTGGTCTATCATGCCGCCCTCTTCCGAAGCGTATATCATCTCGACGTGCATCTGCGAGAAGACCCAAGGATACGCCGCCATCACCTCCGACAAACGTCCTCCTGCCTGTACCTGCTTACAAGCCTCTCCGGCTATCTCTTTTAGTTTGGGGTTTTTGGTGTTCTCTTCGAGGGCGGCAAGAGCGCGGAAGATGGTAAGCCCCGCCCCTATCAGGGTAGCAAACTGACGATACCATACCGCAAGGTCTTTTATCACCACCCCCGAAAATACGGGATAGATAATCAACTCGTTGAAGCGGCGACCTAAAGAGCGTTCGGGGCGACCATCCTTGCCATAAGGAACGCGCACCACCTTACCGCGCTCCACACCCTGCCCTACTTCACGTTGAGAGGCGGCAGAGAGTTGTGCCGCGACTACCGGGTTCTGCTTTGCTACCAGATTGCCCATTGCGTTCATGGTCACTTTGGGAGCCTCTTGTTGTGGGAGTGCGCCTCCGCGTTCCCAAGCCTCTTTGCGCCCGTTATCCTCTTGAGGGGTGAGGTCGCCTAGATAGGTGAGCTTGGGATAGACCTCCTCTTGTACAGGAGCAGGGGCAGATGGGGGGGCGGAGGCACTCAAATCCATCGTACCAAAGTTCATAACGGCTTCGGGAGGCGTGAGAGGGGGAGGAGGAGGCAGAACATTGGGGCTTGCCCCCCCTGTCAATTCTAGTTTGAGCGGACTATACCCCATAAGGCGCACCTGTTCCCCCGCCGATATAAGGTCGTTGGCGAACACGGTTCCGTCTATCTGATTTCCGAACGTGTCGGAGGCACTAAAGGAAAATTGAGGCATAATTCGCTCCCAAAGGTGTGTATTCGGTACAAAAAAGAGTATCTTACAGTTTTAGACGTACTGTACCCGCTCCCATCGCTTGGTTTTCATAGATTCGTAGGCGGCATCTAGTACACAGTTCACCACATAGCCGTCTTCAAAGGTTTCGCGGGGGGTAGTACCCTTTGCCACGCACTCGGTAAAATGGCGCATCTCTTCGCTATAGCCGTATATCCACGCCTCGTCTACTGGCGGAAAGAGCCAACCCGTCTCTGCGTCTGCTTTCTCTACCACATAACCTGCTCCTGGACGCGAAAAGACTTTGATAGGGGTTTCACGGGTTATGTCGGTAAAGATAGTACCCTCTGTGCCATAGACTTCGTTTCGTAAATCCAGACCACCCCGTGCCACCCAACTCAGTTCGCTTATTGCCACCTGTCCACCCTCAAAGCGAATCATCAGCATAGCGTTGTCTTCGGCATCGGTTTTATCGTGATGGTAGAGCCTATCTCCCCATGCGATAACCTCTACTACGGGGTTGTCTTTTCCTATAAAGTAGCGTGCCGCCTCGATGGTATGGCATCCCATGTCTAGCATCGCCCCACCGCCGGTCAGTTCTTTGTTCCAGAACCAAGCCTCGTGCGGACCGGCGTGTGCCTCGCGTGAGCGGACGGTTATCACCTTCCCGATACCGCCCTTCGCAATAAACTCTTGCGCCTTGATAACGGCGGGGCTAAACACTTCGGTCTCAGCGTAGCCGTTCATCACCCCCGAAGCCCGAACTGCGTCCAGCATCTCTTTCGCTTCAAAGCGGTTGCGCCCTAGCGGTTTGGTGCAGACCATCGCTTTCTCGGCACGGGCGCAAGCGATAGCAAGGTCTTTATGCACGAAGTTAGGAACCCCCAAAATAATCACATCGAGGTCTTTACGTGCTATTACTCCGTAGAGGTCGTTAGAGGTTTCGGGGATGCCCCATTTTGCCGCAAAGCGTTGGGCATTGGCGAGGTTGGGAGAGGCGACCACCGCAACCTCCCAGTTGCTAACGTGCCGCAAGCCCTCCATGTAGAAATTCGACACAAAACCGCTTCCAAGTAGTCCGATACGTACAGGCATTTGGGGGTCTCCTCTGTGCTAAATATGATACTCAGAATTATAGACGCTTAGGGGCGTTTCGTCAACGGATTTAGAGGGGAATCGTAACGGAGTATCTCTCTGATTACTTTTCAGGGCGTATGAGGTGGGTAAGAGCGCGTAGCCAAGCATCTCTCTCCTCTCCCCACTCTTCATGCCGAAAGCGATAGTCGTTTTTGCGAATCAACTCCTCTAGCTCTTTATACAGAGCCTCTAAGCGTTTTGTCTCTAGGGCAAGAAGATAGTTGGCGGAAGTAGGCTTTGCTTGACGCACCACCTGTTCGGTATGTGCGACACAGAGGGGTAGCGATGCCTCTAGGAGTGTGCGAACTTCGGGGCGTTCTAAGCCGTGTGCGAGGGCGTTTGTGTAGCGCGAGGTTGCTTCTTGGGCAGTAGCGCAGGCTGGGCAGGGGGCTTCGGGGTTGCTGGAAGCGGTGCGCCGCCCAAAAGAGAAGCGCGGTGCGGAGGCGGTAGGAGGGTGTTCGCGCCACTGGGTAAGAGTCTGGTCGAGGAGGTCGCTATAGAGGATAGCCGTACCTAGCGCGTCTCTGCACTGGTAGAGGGCGGTGGTATGTTCCCGGCAGAAGCCACGGGCTTTGCGAATGGTCACGCGGATAGCATGGTCGTTTACAAACTCGTCGAAGAAGAAGCGAAGAGTCGTCAGTACGCTTTTCTCTACCAATTGGCACAGAACACAACGTACAGGCAGAGCCGAAGAGGTTGCTTTCGGCTCTGCCTGTAGGGTATCTAGTATCTCACGTAGAGAGGTCTCTAGGTCAAACAATGTGTCACCTTTCGGTTAGGAGGGGCGGCGCAGTCGCTCTTCCATCTCCATTTTATTGCGTAGGAGGGCAAGATAGACCTCATCGTCCTGTTTGCTCGGCTTTGCTTCTGGTTCGTAGGACATCGAGAGAGGGGTGCGCTCTGGTAGGGGGGCAGGTCGCCCGTTCCCATTCCCGTTTCCGTTCCCATTCGTGTAAGCGGTTCCATTTGCCCGATAAGTTGCCACTGCCTCTACTAGCGGGGGGTCAGCCTCATTTACCGGTTGTGCTACGGGCGTAGAGGGTACGACAGGAGCAACAGGCATTGGAGGCGTATAAGCGCTAATGGGGGCAGGTGCGCCCATCTTCAGACTACGGAACTCGGCACGAAGTTGAGCGAGTTCTGCTCTCTGGTGCTGTAGCGAGTGGTTTAGTGCTTCGATGTAGGAGGTTTGTGCCTCCACCTTCGAGGACTGCGCTTCGATTTCAAGGCGGAACATATCTATCATGCTGTCTTCGAGGCGGCGGGTCTCTACGTCGAGGTAGTCGCGGTTGGCAACGGTTGCCACTTGCACATCTTCGATTTGCGCCTTGAGGTCGCGGTTCTGTGCTTCCAGTTGGGCAATGGTGCGCTGGAAGAAGGCTTGGTTCTCGGTGTTCTGCTGTTCGAGGGCATGAATCTGTGCGTGTAGTTCCTCGTTCTCCTCTTCCAGTTGGCGGATAACCGTAAGGGTAGAGATGATTCGAGAGTGTTCGCCAGAGGTTGTTACCTCCATCTCGGAGATACGATGATAGAGGGCGGCGTTTGCCTGTTCTAGTTCGGCTACTTGGTTTACGGCGCGGTTCAGTTGTTCGTCGTTGGCGCGGTACTTCGCTTCAACGGTGTGCAGTTGTACCTTGAGGTCGGCGTTGGTGCGCTCTAGGTGGGTCAGGCGGTTTCGTGCCTCTGCTAACTCTTCCGAATTGTCTACAATAACCGTGCTTACGTTCTTCTCTTGGAGTTGGTGGTTTAAATCTTGATTGACCTGCTCCAAGTCTGCTACCTGCTTCATAACGGTCTCTAGCAGTTTTTGGTTCTCTTGGTGGCTGGTCTCTAGGGCGCGGAGTTGTGCCTGTAGATTGGTATTGTCGTCTTGGAACTTTTGAATGGCGACGGAGTTGTCGGTCTCTAGGGCACGCACCCGCTCAATCAGTTCAAGGTTCTCTTTTTGGAGTTGGAGAGCGCGGGTGCGTGCCTCTTCGATGACGGCGGGATCACCGAGTCCATTGACCTCTAGTTGATTGACCTGCGCCTCTAGTTGGTCGAGTTGGTCGCAGAGTTCTATATTCTCTTGCTCTAATTTTTGCGCCTGCTCTATGGTTGCATCGAGTTGTTCACGGTGCTCGTCGCGGGTTGCCTCGCCTTGCAGGTAGAAACTACCCGCCAAGAAGACAAGTCCACCCACCGCAACCGCTAGCAAATCGTTGACCCATACGGGCAAATCGGTGCTGTGTTGTGCTACCCAGTTTTTCGGTCCTTTATAGACAATGATGGATAGCCCCAGCATGAGTATGCTTGCCAGTATGGACGCGAAGATAACACCAGACTGTTTTTTCTTCAAGATAACCTCCTCTCGCCGAAACTCCAAAGAGGGTAGTGGTTCTTGCCTCTACACATCAAGGATGTACAGGCTCCCCGTTACTGTTTGGAGCGCGATAATCCTCCCTATTCAGGGAATTAAGTCACTTCTGATAGGGATTATCGGCAAGTATTTCCATTTTACTTCACTTTGTCAAAAAAAACAAGTCTTCTAGCGTTGGTTACAACTATTAACAACACCTGTTTACTGACTCTTGGAGTCTCTTGCCCACAAAATTTAAGAAGGAGAATCGCCCTGTTTTGTGTAAGATGCACTTATCAACTATTTTAGGGAAGCAAGGGGCGGTGTGATGCAGAGAGGCACTTTCGGTAGGTTATGGGCGGTGATTGGTTTGGGGCTACTGGCTTTGGCTGGTTGCTCCCCTTCATCCACGAGTTCACAAAAGACAAAACTGGTTGTGTGGGGGATGCAGTTTGGTGAGGAGAGCAAGGGATTAGAGGCACGGGTGCAGGAGTTTGAACGCCGACACCCCAATATCGAAGTGAGTATCCTCTCAATGGGAGCGGGGGGTATGAACCCTCAAAAACTGATGACCGCCATTGTGGGCAATGTTCCTCCCGATATTGTACGCCAAGACCGCTTTACCATTGGCGACTGGGCTTCCCGCGATACCTTTGTACCCCTCGATTCGTTTATAGAGCGCGATAAGGACAAGCCCGATGGTATTCACGAAGCGGACTTCTACCCTGCGTGTTGGGCAGAGGCGAACTACACCAACCCCCTTACAGGTGAGAAGGGGCTTTTCGCTATTCCTTACGAAACGGATGACCGTGCCCTGTTCTACAACAAGACCTTCTTTAAGGAACACAAAGAGGTCTTTGCCGAAAAAGGGATGCTGGATGAGAAAGGCGAACCACGCCCACCGCGTACTTGGGAAGAGATGGAGTACATCGCCCCCAAACTGACCACACGCAACGCAGACGGCTCTTTCCAACGCATTGGGTTTATTCCGAACTACGGTAACTGCTTCCTGTATATCTACTCGTGGGCAAATGAGGGCGCGTTTATGTCTAAAGACGGGCGTACCTGCATTATGAACGACAAGCCTAACGTAGAGGCACTAGAGTACATGACGCGGGTATACGACCTCCTTGGCGGAGTGAACCCTGTAGCGGCATTCCAGTCGGGTTTTCAGGCAAACGAACTCGACCCCTTCCTCACGGGCAAAGTCGCGATGAAGATAGACGGTAACTGGGTAGTAAACTCGATTGCGCGTTATAAGCCCGACCTCGACTTTGCGGTAGCCCCCGCTCCGGTTCCTGCGGCACGCCTGAAACGTGAAGGGCGTTTCAAAAACACTCCGGACGACTACGTTACATGGTCGGGAGGCTTTTCGTTCGCTATTCCCAAAGGCTCGAAGCACCCCGAAGAGGCTTGGGAGTTTATGAAGTGGATGGTTAGCCCTGAAGCCGCTGTCATCGACTCGGCGGCACAAAAGGCGTATAACCAGACCAAAGAGCGTGCTTATGTGCCTACCATGTGGGCAAACAAAAAGTGCAATGAGGCGGTACTAGCCAAGTTCTCTCCCGAATCCGCACGGCTAAGTAACGCCATGAACACCTTCAACGAACTGATGAACCATGCACGCTTCCGCCCCGTTACCTTTGTAGGGCAACGCCTGTGGGATGAACACGTTCGCGCTTTCGATAACGCAACGCACCATACTACCAGCAATATGAGTGCCCAGCAAGCGATGGATGCAGGTACGCAGATTGTGCAACGTGAACTAGATATGGTGTTCGATGGCACTAAGTTCCAGCCCTTAAACCCACAAATTCCTATCGTTCTCGGAGGCATTGGGGTCGCGGTGGTGTTGGGGTTAGTGGTAGGTATGGGGATTCGGGTGGCACGTCTGCGCCGTAATGCACGAGACGAAGCCATTGCGGGGTACTTCTTTGTGGCTCCTTGGCTCATTGGGTTTGTGGTACTAACAGCGGGTCCCATTTTGGTAAGCCTGTTCCTTAGTTTCTGCCAGTATGATGTTCTCCACCCCCCAAAATACGTGGGGCTAAATAACTTTACTGACCTGCTAGGGCGCGACAGTTACTACCTCAAAACCTCCCTCAAGAACGCCCTCTACATCTCGGTAATCGGTATTCCTTTGGGTATTACTACTAGCCTCGCGGTGGCGATGCTACTAAACTCCAAAGTGTCGGGCATGAGTTTCTACCGTACTTTCTTCTATATGCCCTCGATTGTTCCGGTGGTGGCAAGTGCGCTACTATGGACGTGGATTCTTAATGGCGACCCCAACCGTGGGCTACTGAACTCGGCTTGGAAAGCGACCCTAGGGCAGTGGTTTGGATGGGGTGCACCGGGCTGGTTTGGAGCGGCAGAGTGGGCAAAGCCGGGCTTAATTTTGCAGGGCTTATGGGGTGCGGGTTCGGGAATGATACTCTGGCTTGCGGGGCTACAAGGCATTTCGGTACAGCTCTACGAGGCGGCAGACCTCGACGGCGCAGGGTGGTGGGCGAAGTTCCGCAATGTAACCCTGCCCATGCTCTCACCCTATATCTTCTTCAACCTCATTATGGGAACCATCGGGGCGTTGCAGGAGTTCGAGCGGGTCTATGTGCTTGCAGGAGGCGACCCAAGTGTACCAGTAGGTCCGGTAGATAGTATGCTTATGCCCGTCTACTACCTCTTTAAGAACGCCTTCCAGTATTTCAAAATGGGGTATGCCTCCGCGCTGGCGTGGATTCTCTTTGTGCTTATTCTTCTGCTTACTGGCGCACAACTCAAACTTGCACCCCGCTGGGTCTACTACGAAGGCGAAAGAAAGTAGCAATTGATGGTTACGCGGTGATAGGTTGTTTTGGGCTGAGATAAGGAAACATCTCTATGGACGAAGATTTGAATCGTGCATGGGCAGAGAAGAGATATGATGTCGTAATCAAAATCGCAGAACGTCTGTTGGAGAGTGATCCAACAGACCTGGGTACCTATGCCCGTTGTATATACAGTTATAACCAACTAGGTGATAGCGATAGTTCCATGCGAACAGCTCGAAAGGCAATGGAAAATACGGTAGATAGCCCCCCAATAATAAACTCCTTGGGTGACCTTATATGGGATTCAGGTTACTTAAGCGAAGCACTCATTGTTTATGAGAAAGCATACGCGCTAGTGCAACTGAAACCAGATACTTATCATCAGGCAGGAGAAATCCTCTATAACATAGGGTGTGTTCAGTTTCAGAAAGGAGAGTTTGAGCAGTCTGTTGACACCTTTCGACAGGTGCTACAAATGCCTCCAGAAAAGTCTCAAGCCTCAGAAAACCTTCCTTTAATGTTGGGGCAGGCACTAATTAAAATCGGCAAATTGGAAGAAGCATTGCCCCACTTAAACAGTTATGTAGAGAAGAATTCAGAGGATATTAAAGGCTGTTTGTTGTTGGGTGATACTTACTACGCTTTAGAGCATATTGAGCAAGCCCAACAATGTTGGCAACACGTCTTACGCTTAGATAACTCTGCTTATGTCGCAAAAGCAAAGCGTAGATATTGGACTTATAGAGGGAAATCTCAGCGGCGTTGGTGGCATAAAAAGGAAGACCTTTTCGATTATTAACTGATGTTACACTCTCGCCCTCATTCTGTCCTTGCAGGACATCTTTCTCCCAATACTGGGTGAAAGAGAAAGCAGTAAGGTGTTCGCCTTGCCCCATAACAGCCTAGTTGCCTCCTGCCAGTATCACGAGCTCACCTTACGACACGGTGCATTCGCCTCTTCGCCCAAACTTGGGCGAAGAGGGTGGTGATGAGGGCTATAACCTTTCGCACTGAGTAACATCAGTTATTAACCCAACCTGCTGGTGGCTCTCATCTAGCAGGTTGAGAGAAAGTAGCAAGGAAGGCAAACTCTATCCGCCTCTTCCTAAATAGAGGTGAACTTTTGCAACCTATGAGTATACTGCCCGTCTAATTTTTGAGAAGAGCAAAATACACAAAAATCTGTGGACATTCTTCCGCAGTGTCGGCTATACTACAAAGGTAGTTTTGGGCGAGTAGTAAGAAGAGAAGGTTCTATTCTGTGAAAGTTGTTACCATCAGAACCCACGACGAGTTTATGCGTATCGCTGCGGAGTGGCAGTCACTTCAGGAGCGATGCCCCGACAGCACTCCCTTTCAGACATGGGAATGGAACTCGCTCTGGGTAAAGCACTTTCATAAGCGGAAGCAGTTGCGCGTTCTCCTGTTTCGTTGCGAAAAGACGAACGCCCTCTGCGGTATCGCCCCCCTCTATATCGACTGGCATCGCGGCTCTCCTATCAAAAGCCTCAAATGGCTTGGCACAGGAGTCAGCGACTACTTAGGACTTATCGCACTCCCCCAAGAGATGGAGGCGGTAACACACGCTTTTTACCACTACCTTAGCCACACCTATCGGCATTGGCATATCACCGACTTACAACAACTTCCCCCCTGCGCCTCCCTTGTTCAGATAAAGCCCCCACTCTATCTGGAGAGCCAGTATATTGCGTGTGAACCCTGCCCCAAAATCGCTCTGCCAGAGACATGGGAGAGCCTGATAACCTCTCTTGGCAAAAAAATGCGCTCCAATCTCGGCTACTATGACCGACTGATTCGGCGCACCTTTACTCGCGTAGAGTTCTCTTTGGCAGATGCAAACCAGTTGGAAGAGGGCATGACGGCTCTGTTTGAACTCCATCAACAGCGTTGGCACGCCCGTTGGTTGCCGGGGGTGCTAGGCACTCCCAGAGTTCAGGCGTTCCATAGAGAACTAGCACAGGTGTTTTTAGAGCGGGGTTGGCTTCGCCTCCACCTTCTTAAACTAGAGGGGCGTATCGAATCGGTGCTCTACTGCTTAACGGGTCATCATAAAACCTACTACTATCTTGGCGGCTTCTCTCCTGCGCTTCATAAGTACAGTATCGGAACCCTACTTAATGCCCACGCCATCCAACACGCCATCGAAGAGGGGCAGACCGAGTTCGACTTTTTGCGTGGCAACGAAGAGTATAAGTACCGCTGGAATCCTCAAGTATCGTTCAATCAGCAAGTACTCCTCACGCACACCAAATTCCCTGCCCGTATTGCCGGGCAAGCCGGGTTAGCCGTCCACCAAGTAGAACGCTACCTAGAACACAAAGCAAAGGCTTTCGCGAGTAAACAGGGGCGCAAAAAAGAGACCCCCTCTACCGAAGGTGCCTCCTAGTTCAGAAAGTGAGCCTCCCAATAATGCTTCCAAGACGCACTCGAACCCTCCTAACGGCTCTTCTGCTCTGCTGGGCAGGAGTCTCTTTGATGGGTTGCCGCACCCGCAGTTTTCTCTCGACTAAGCAGGAGATTGCGCTAGGCAAAGAGGGCGCACGGCAGATAGAGGCAGAGTACCGTGTAGACACCTCCTCCGCAGATGCCGAGCGTGTTCGCCGTATCGGAATGAAACTGCTACCACACGTCGACCAACGAGATGTACCCTATAGTTTCAAAGTGCTAGAGTCGAATGAGGTTAATGCGGTTGCACTTCCGGGGGGACCTCTCTATGTGTTTCGGGGGCTACTCGATATGACCGACTCTACCGATGACGACGCTCTCGCCTGTATTATCGGGCATGAGATGGGGCATATCAACGGCAGACACGCGGCACGACAAATCTCCTCTCAACTCCTCACGGGTATTCTTATCTATATGGGGGTTCCCGGCTCTACCAATCAGGAACTAGCGCGGCTGGCTTCGGGGCTAATCACACTCAAATACTCGCGGGAAGACGAACTGGATGCGGATAGGCGTGGGCTGAGTTATGCCCACTACGCCGGATACGACCCCCACGGGCTGATTCGCTTCTTCTCTAAACTAGAACGCATGGAGCGCAGAGTGGGGGGCGAAAAGAACGAATGGCTTCGTACTCACCCCCTAAACACCTCCCGTATCGAACGCGCCACCACCCTCATAGAGAACCAAAACTACCGCTACGGACAGTAGACAGATGGAACGCGGCATGGGACACCCCTTAGACGTACAGTGGCTAGGAACAGTGGACTACCGGGAGGCGTGGGAACTGCAAAAGCAGGTCGCGCAAAAGCGTTTGGCAGAGGAGATACCCGATACCCTCCTTCTCCTCGAACATCCCCCTACCCTCACGCTGGGGCGTTCTGCGTCTTGGGAGCATATCCTCGAAACGCAAGCCGCTTTGGAGGCGCAGGGCTTCACCCTCGTAGAGACGGATAGGGGCGGCGACGTTACCTATCATGGGGAGGGGCAACTGGTGGGATACCCCATTCTCAACCTGCGCGAACCTCCTCACCACGCCGATATGCACCGCTACCTGCGCGACCTCGAAGAGACCCTTATCCAAGCACTGGCTACACTGGGAGTAACGGCAAGCCGCTTTACAGGCTATACTGGCGTATGGATAGACAGAGAGACCCCTCACCCCCGAAAAATCGCGGCGATAGGAGTAAAGGCAAGCCGCTGGATAACGCTTCACGGCTTCGCGCTTAATGTCTGCACCAACCTCGAACACTTCTCGCGTATCGTTCCGTGCGGCATCCAGAACTACGGAGTTACCTCACTAGAGCAGGTGACGGGCAGAGCGTGGAGCGTGGAGGAGGTACTTCCCACGATTACGGAGGCTTTTCAGCAGGTGTTTGGCTATACACACCTCACTCTGTAGAGTATTCTACACGTGCTTACTCTTTGATAGGCGGGGGTAGCGCATCCAAAATAGACTTCGCTTCGCGGTAGTCTGGCGCGTACTTGAGGGCGGTTTGTAGGGCGCGGCGTGCCTCTTCGTACTGCTTTGCTTTGTAGCAAGCCGCTCCCAGATGGTAGTAGTAGACCTTTAGGTCTTGTGCGCCGAGTTGCCCCGGTAGAGCGTCTGCGGCAAGGTTTATCGCCTCTTGAGGTAGGGCATTGATGGCGCGTTGCAAGGTGATGATAGCACTCGCCGCATCTCCCTTTTTGTAGAGTACCCACCCGTAACTATCCAGCACCGCCGAGAGGAACGACTGCGCGTTAATATCGCTTCCTCGGTTTTCTGCCGCCTCCACTGTACCTCGCAGTATTCCAAACGCCTTCTCGATTTGGGCGGGGTCGTCTTCTAAGTCTGCCAGCATATAGCCGTACATATTCTGAGTAGAGAGGTCTTTGGGGGTGAGCGCATACGCCTGTTCTGCGGCATGGAGAGCTTCTTTGCGCCAGTTCTCCCCTTTGCGCTCCACAAGCGTATTTGCCAAACTGCTATAGAGAACACTGCGAATCTCGTCAGATTTTGTGCCTACCGTTTTGAGGGCGCGTTGGATGTACTCATAAGAGAGTTCCCACTGTTGGGTCATTTGGCAGACTTGGAGAATCGCGAGGTAAGCCTCCGCACTGTCGGGGGACTTGGCAAGCAGTGCATCGAACTCCCGCTTTGCTACGTCGGTTTTCTTGGCTTTGAGGGCGGTTAGCCCTGCTCCTACCTCTGTAGAGAATCCACCTGTAGCGGGGCTAATGAGGTGTAACTTCTGCAAAGTAATCAGTAGCAGTAGAGTAATTCCAGATACCAGTGCGATGCTATACGACCAGTCTTTGCGCGTTTCTGCGGAGGGCAACCGTTTGCGGGGTGTCATACTTGCTCCCTTGTGTCAGTCTAGGTACTCGGCAAGGTCTCTCTGTTCGTAGTCGCCGGTGAGTTCGAGAAAGATGTCCTCAAGGCTTTTCTGCTCTGCTTCCGTCTCTTGTTGTAAAGAGGCTTTTATCTCTTCTACGGTTCCGAGTGCAATCAGTTTCCCCCGGTTGACAATGCCCACACGGTCACAGATACGCTCTGCGATACCTAGAATGTGGGTAGAGACAAAAACAGTAGTGCCGCGTGTGGTAAGTTCGCGGAGAACTTCGACCATCGTTCGCGCCCCTTTGGGGTCTAGCCCTACGGTGGGTTCGTCTAGGAAGATGATTTTAGGGGAGTGGATAAGCGCACCTGCCAACGAGATTTTTTGGCGCATCCCCCTAGAGTAGCCCTGTATCATCTCTCCGCCTTTGTTTTGGAGTTCAAACAGGCTGAGGAGGTCGCTAATACGCCGTTCTCGGTCTTTAAGGGCAACCGAGTAGAGGTCTGCCATAAAGTGCAGGTATTCGGTTCCGGTCAGTTTTTCGTACAAAAAGGGGTTATCGGGTACATAGCCCAGTATACCTTTTGCCTCTAGGGTCTGCTCCTGAATATCGTAACCGCCAAGTACCGCTCTGCCGGAGGTGGGAAAGAGAAGCCCAGTCATCATCTTGATGGTGGTAGTCTTTCCCGCGCCGTTCGGTCCTAAAAACCCAAACAGTTCCCCCTCTGCTACCGAGAAGTTCATGTTGTCTACGGCGGTAAAATCGCCAAAGCGTTTGGTAAGGTTGTGGCAGATAATGGTATCCATACGGGGCTAGGGCTTTCTTCCTACTACAATACGCTCGATACCTGCCATGTCGGGGCGTGTACCCACCTCGTGAAAACCCGCCTCGTGGAACAGTGCTACCACAGCGGAGGCTTGACCTCTTGCTATCTCTATCGCAAGATAGCCACCCACTTTCAAAGAGCGTACTGCGTTTGCGCTAAGGGGGCGTATCACGCTCAAGCCGTCCTCTCCACCATCGAGAGCAAGGGGAGGCTCGTTGTCGCGGACTTCGGGTTGCAGGGTCTCTAACTCCTGTGAGGGGATATAGGGCGGGTTGGAGAGTATCATATCGAACTTAGAGGTAATACCGTCTAGCAAACGGGTATGAACCCACTCCACACGGTGCGCGACCTCGTTCTCTTGCGCGTTTCGGTGTGCTACTTTAAGGGCAGGGGCAGAGACATCGGTGGCGACGGCAGTAGCATCGGGGAGGTGGGTGAGGGTGGCAATGATAATGCACCCGCTACCTGTGCCCACATCGGCAAGGAGAGGGGGCGTTTCGCGGTGAGAGAGTTTTTCCCGTGCAAAATCGACCAGCAGCTCGGTCTCTGGGCGCGGGATGAGTACCTCCTCCCCTACCCGAAACGTAAGACCATAAAACTCTTGCGTCCCCCGCAGGTAGGCAAGGGGAACCCGGTTCCTCCGCTCTAGTACCAATTGAAGATAGCGTTGCGCCTGTTCGGGTGAGAGGGGGGGATAGGTTCCTGCTAGGATCTGGGCGCGGTTGCTTCCGGTCACTATCCCCAAGAGGAGTTGTGCCTCTAGGCGGGCGTTTTCGATACCCGCAGTCTCTAGTACGCTTATCGCCTGTTGGAGTGTCATGGGGAGCTAGTCGTTGCCTTCCATGCTGTCGCGCAGTTTCTCGGCTTGGTCTTGCGCTATAAGCCCATCTATAAACGCCTGAATGTCACCGTCAAGGACACCCGGCACGTTGTGAAGGGTAAGGCTGATGCGGTGGTCGGTCACACGCCCATCGGGGAAGTTGTAGGTGCGAATCTTTTCGGAACGCTCGCCGCTCCCCACCTGAGAGCGTCGCGCCCCGCGTTCGGAGGCGGTTGCTTTCTCTAGTTCTAGTTCGTAGAGTTTGGTACGCATCGCTTTTCGCGCTTTAATTTTGTTTTGGAGTTGGCTTCGCTCATCCTGACAGGTAACAACGATACCAGTGGGCTTGTGGGTGAGGCGAATGGCGGTAGCGACCTTCTGAACGTTCTGCCCACCGGCACTGGAGGAGTGGAAGATGTCTTCGATAAGGTCAGATTCGTTCAGTTCGACCTCTACTTCGTCGGCTTCGGGCATTACGGCAATGGTGACGGTGGAGGTCTGAATACGCCCACTGGATTCGGTGACGGGAACGCGCTGTACTCGGTGTACCCCACCCTCGAACTTGAGTTGGCTAAAGACTCCCTTGCCCACAATCTCAAATGTGACCTCTTGTACTCCGCCTATACCCGTCTCCTGAACGTTGTGAACCTCTATTTTCCAGCCTTTGCGCTCGGCGTAGCGGGTATACATACGGAACAACTCTCCCGCAAACAGTTTCGCCTCTTCTCCTCCTGCGGCGGCACGAATCTCTACTAGCACGTCTTTGGTATCGTTGGGGTCTTTGGGAAGAAGGAGAAGGCGGAGTTGCTCCTCTAGTTCGTCGCGTTGGGTACGGGCGAGTTCCATCTCCTCTTGGTAGAACTCACGCTCCTCTGCCTCTGCGCCCTTAATGAGTTCTTCGGCAGAGACCACATCGGCGGCGGCACGGTTGTAGTTTTTATAGGCAACCGCAACCTCTTCAATCTCGCCTTTGGCTTTAGCGGCTTGCATATATTTCTGGTAGTCCGCGCCGTATTCGGGGTCGTTCATCTGAGATTCTAGGAGGTCGTATCGCGCCTCGATGTCGTTCAACTTTTTAATTGCTTGGGGTGGAAACACAGAAAAACCATCCTTCTTTGAAAAAATGTATAGCACAGCGCAGTATGCCGTATTGGATGGCTTATTGTACTCTATTCTTATCCTAACGGCAACTTTTTGAATGGGGAAGAAGGGAGGAATGCGTTATCGTGAGATTAGTGGGTTACTTGCTTTTCGCAGTAGTTATCGGATTAGCCCTCATTTTGTCCTTGCAGAGATACCTATAGTTGAAGCCAATCTGCCTTCTATATAGGAACACCAGCCTCTTCTCCTAACTAATGTTACGCAGAGGCTGGTGCGTTTGCTGGAAGCAGTATAGTGGGCATTTCAATCATCAAAATAACCTACCAATGGGTAACATGAACTAAGAGTTCGCAACCTGTTCAATAACCTCTAGGCTATCGCGGGTAATGTCGGCGAGTTTTACGGTGTGGTAGCCCGTTACCCCTGTGTGTAGGGTGTCGTTAATGGTTCCAACCCAACTCTCTGGGAGTGCCTTACGCCCGTGCAGAATACCCAGAATAGAACCCACCGTCGCCCCATTGCAGTCGGTATCGAAGCAGGGCTGAACGGCGCGGCAGATACTCGTCGCGTAGTCGTGTTCTCCCCATAGCAGTCCTGTCGCCACAATCATCGCATTCGAGATAGTATGACACCAGTCGTGCGCTCTCTCCTCATTCCATATCTCATGGATGCGGTAGACGGTGGTATCGAAATCTATCTCTAGTTCGTGCCACTCTAAAATACTCTCCACCGCGTCGGTTAGGCGGCTCTTCTCTGGTATCTGCCCCAGCCCCGCCCGAATGATGGTGGGAATATCGTCTGTAACAAACGCCGCCGCAATCATCGCCGC
>OMJJ01000302.1 GCA_900299305.1 bacterium
ACCACCGATACGGTAGTCGAGACCAAGAGTTGCGGTGCGGGTTAGCTTGTACTCTGCCCCAACAGCAAAACTAGGAATAAATGCGTTGGAGGAGAAGGCGAGTTTGTTGGAGCTGATGGTGGTGTAGTACAGCCCTGCGGAGACGTAGGGGCGTAGTCCGTGTTGGAGTTGCGGGGTGGTAAATCGTGCGGAAAGCCCGTACATTCCAAACGAGTTTCCACCGGTGAAAGGTAGAATATGGTCGCTTGCCTGTACAAACTCAACGCCGCCCGCTACGCGGAAGCCGCCCAACTCTGCGGAGTGACCGTAGTATGCTTGCTGATTGTAGAACTTGGGAGAGCCAAGAGCCGCTTTTGCGGTAGAGGAGGTGAACCAGTAGCCACCGGTACTTAGTAAGCCGCCGATAACTTTGTCGATGCCGGTAGGGGCTTGGGCGTTTGCCTGTTGGGGCGCAACGATGCCGAGAGCCGATAACGCAACGAGACTTCCCCCAAAAGAGAGAACCTTTTTCATGGATTTCATGGTGTTGTTTACGAGGCATCCCTTCGTTGGGGAGTACCGTACTTGCGGTATGCCTCGCAACTCCTTTCTTATGTGTGAATCACTCTCGCTTGTTCTCTTGACGATAGCGAGATATTTTGGTATACTCTGTGTGGAATGCAGTAAGCATACCTACTTGTTACGGGCGAATAGCTCAGTCGGTAGAGCGCTTCGTTTACACCGAAGATGTCTGGGGTTCGAGTCCCTATTCGCCCATCGGCTCTTCTCGTACTTACGAGGAGAGCCTTTTTGCTTTATGGGTATGTTTGAGGAATATCATAACACAAAGTTGCCCCCTTTCGCAACTCTCTACAGCAGATTGTTTGAAAGGGAGTAGGATAAGGCACTATGTGGAAAGGTGGGTACTACTCTCCAAAATGAGGACTTCCATCCCAAAACTAAGGTACAGAGTGGAGCGTAGTATTTTTTAACTCTTGCCCTTGCCGCAAACCACACCTCCACAGTATACAAACCCACTCTCCTGCCTAAAACAGAACCCCGTCCCACTCTGCGCTTTATAGACAGAGTGGGACGGGGTTCTTGTTGTGAAAACCTAGGGGGTTCGTTTCTAGTTCATAAGAGACTGTGCTCTCTGGGCAGATAGCGCGAACTTGCCCAGTGCCGCTTGCTCTGCTTTGCCCACTACCCCCATCCCAAACCCAGCCTGAGACCAACCCAAAAGATGCAAAGGCGAGTGCGTATCAGGGGCAGAAAAAGAGGTCTTTTCGAGGGTAACGGTGGGAGCGTTTTTGAACCCGTTTTGGCGCGGCGTAACGTAGAGGGCTATCAACCCCACAGAGGTACGATAGGTCAGTCTTCCAATCTTAAATCGCCCCTGTGGTAACACCGAAGCCCCCTGCAACTGCCCCCCCAACAGCGAAAGGTTGACAGGAGCAAGATTCCCCCCTATCCTCTTCCGAATCCACTGGGCGGCGAGGTCTGCGTCGGGGGTCTCTAGTTGCGGGGCTTCCCTACTCGATTCCATCTTCTGAAAATCTGCCACTACCGTAGCAACGGGGAACTCGGCTTCCGAAAACAGCCACGCCCACGCCCCCCCAAACATCAAAAGAAACAGGCTGATTCCCACCACCGCAAAGCGCACCTGTACTACACGCCTTTGCCTCTGCTCCCAACGGTTCCAGCCCTCCACTGCACCACTCCACACCGCAGGAGAGGGCGCCAGGTCGGCTTGAGCATATTTCAGGTTGCGGAGTTCGCTACGCAGATTACGGTACGAATCCGCCTCTGTCCGGCACACCAAACACGTTGCCAGATGCGCCTCCACATCGGGGCGCACCTCGGCAGGTATCTCATTCTCTGCATAAAAAGGCAGATATTCGCGAATGTCCTGACAAGAGGGCATAGTTGCGATTTCCTTTAAGCGCGTAGTAAAACAAAACAAGAGTGCGTTACAATAACATCAGATGCCGAACCGAACTCAGGATTTTGCGAAGTAGCCCCCGCCCCCGCGACACCCTAGAGCGTACCGTGCCTACCGGTATCCCCAAAGCCGTCGCCGCCTCCTGATAGTCCATCTCCTCTATATCCACCAGTATCACCGCCACACGATACTCCTCCGGAAGCGAATCTACCGCATTTTGCAGGTGTTCGGGCAAAATATCGGTAAGCAGAGCCGTCTCCGGCTCCTCCGAAGCGTTGTGCGAAGGAAAGTCCCACTCCTCAGCCTCCTCGTTCGCGTTACGAAACGAGACCACAGAGGGGCGACGACGCGCCTTCTCGCAATCGTTTAGATAGAGGTTTGTTAATATGGTAAACAGCCAAGCGCGAAAATTGGTTCCCGGCGTAAACAGGTGAAAACGCTCATACGCCCGAATCAGGGTGTCCTGCGTCAAATCCTCTGCCCACTCTGCTTGGCGGGTAAGGCGCAGTGCTGTCTGATAGAGCGGTTTTAGCAACGGGCGCACCATCTGCTCGAACTGTCGGCGTTTCTGTCCGCCGAAAAGCCACATAATAGACCCAACCCCCTTCTAAAAAAACCTGCAAAAGAGGCGATACCTACTCCCTATTATAGCACGAAGCCCAAGGAGAGCCAAGAATCGCCCCACAAGCCGCTGTAGTTACCCATAGCGTTACGATTTTTCCTTGACTCACGCCCGAATCTATGATATACTGCTCTTACTTACTCGGTGGAAACAGTTTTCCATCGAGTAATAGTTTGTTTGATGATACGCGGGGAGATTCCCGAGTGGACAAAGGGAACTGACTGTAAATCAGTCGCGTTACGCTTCGGAGGTTCGAATCCTCCTCTCCCCATGTAAAGCGAGACGAGTTTTACTCGCTTTTCTCGCCCACATAGCTCAGTGGCAGAGCACTTCTTTGGTAAAGAAGAGGTCGTGGGTCCGATTCCCACTGTGGGCTGATTTTTCGGTTCACCCCTAGCGTTCTACAGGCTCTACCCCAACACCGGTACCCCTTTAGAACCTAACACTTGCCCGCTGTAAAAACTACGCTGTATCGGGAAGTGCGCTCTTGTGGAGGATTGTTTTCAACTATGGGAAAGCAGAAGTTTGCGCGAAATAAGCCGCACGTAAACATCGGGACAATCGGTCACGTCGATCATGGCAAAACGAGCCTGACGGCG
>OMJJ01000303.1 GCA_900299305.1 bacterium
ACCAAAACAGAACACCTTGTACCTTAGCACTCCTTTCTCCCGTGTCAAACGGGGGAAAGGAGACGGAGAATAGGGGGGCGTAAGCAAAATAGTGGGCTATTCAGAGACCAGAACAACCTACCAATGCGTACCATGAGTTACTACCAATCCAACCGATACAGGGTAAACCCTTTCGCCGTATAGAGCGCGTGTCCATACGCTTGCGCCAACGCAACCAAAGGCGGTATCTCTCGTTCAAGGCGTTCGCGGCAACTGTGGCTCTTCGCACAAAAGTCGGGGTAGGTAGGATTTAGGAGGAGGTAGGTGACATGGAGACGTTTTAAGTCGCCGACCAGACGCGCTTGCGAATCGTAGTGAATGGAGTCTTGCAGGTCGGGCCAAAGTCCCTCTACCCTATAGAGTAGGGGGGCGTAGTCGTAGCACCCCAAAAGCACTCGCGCCTCCGAAGGTAGCTTCGTGTTTATGTACTCAGCCATCTCGTACTGGTCGCTCACCTTAAACGCCTCCCGCCTTGTCTCCAGTTTCGTCACCATCTCCAACGCCTTTGGAAAAAACGAAACAGCAGGTACTACCGCCTTCCCCACAAACACCCACACCACCAACAGTAGAAACCAAGTATACAGCCTCTGAAAACGGGTAAGCAGACACGCAAAGCAGACCATAATACACGGAAACGATGGCATAAGAAAACGAAGGTGAAAGAAGTTCCCTACCGAGATACAGATAAAAAACGCCGCCGCAAACATCGCGGGTATGGCGTACTGCTTCTTACGGCTCCACACCATAAACAGGAGACCCAAAAGCGTTCCTAGCCCCGCTATTTGCAGGTGAGTCTGCGCCAGCACTTGCGGGGTCGGCATCTTCCCTGCGGGGGTGTTCCAAATCAGATGGGAACGCTGATACAACGCCCACCCCTCCGCCGTCCACTCAATCCCTCCAAACACGCGGTAAAACATAGGGTAGAGTGGATTACCCGTTAGCACCCACGTCTTTACTAGCCATGGGGCTATGAGGCACATCGCGATAAGCACATACTGCCCCGTATGGCGTAGCAGTTTAGCAGGAGAGGCTCCCCCCTTCCGTAGTGCAATACACAGTACCACACCTAGCGACACCACCACCCAGATACCCGTCAGTTTTGTGGTTCCCGCCAATCCCGCGAACAGTGCCGATAGGCGCAACCAGTCCCCTCTCTCCTCCTCATGTCCCTCCATCGCACGGTAGAGGGTGTATGCCCCGCACGTCGCGAAGAGCGTTAGCCCCAAATCTATTAAGGAACTGGACATCTGATACCAAAACCCTTGATAAGAGAATCTATCTAGCACCAGATATAGACCTAGCACCCACACGACCCCCTTCACTCCTACCAACCGATATGCCCACAAAGCCATAACCCCCAAAGTTAGCACTCCACACAGATAGGGAATCAGGCTGGTGGGAGCCTCCGCATTAAAGGAGAGCAGGAGGGCATAGAGCATCTGTACCCCTAGTTGCCAGTTGGTAGGGGTGAGAGTGGGAAGGTAGATAAAGCCCCCTGCCCTCAGATAACGTAACACCGAAGGCAGATGATACGACGAGACATCGCCATCAATCGCGGGTAGCAGAGCGCGGAGGAAGAGAATCGTGAGGAGAACACCCATCAGAACGGCAAAGCCCCGCTCAGAACTCCCCTCAACTTTTATCTTGAGCAGAGCGGGTTTTACTGCCCTAAGTATGTGAACAATATCTTTAGAGAGCAGAACCGCAAGTAGCCCTGCCCCTATAACAATCTGAAAAGGCTTTCCCAAGTGCAAGGCAAACAGCACGAAAGGCAGAAACTGCCAGAACCCCAATCCCAACGCAATACCTAAAACCGGCTTTTCCCATGTATGTAGAACGCGCAAGGGAACACGGCAGAGCGCAAGCACTCTCACCCCCAAAGCGGCAGAGAGCAGTAGCACACAAACCAGTTGTAACGTACCCAAAAGCAACGACGAGAGCATAGAAGACGTATCCCTTTGGCGGGGCTAAGATGGAAAAAGTATACTCGATTGAGAGATAGAAGCGGCAAAGAAAGATTTTTTTGTAACATCTTCTCCTTCCTTGTGTCCCAAAACGGTGTGAAGTGATTACGCGACCTGCAAAAGAACGCACACCCCGCATAGAGAGAGCAGGCAACGCAGGAAAAGAGGCGATTCAGAATGCCCGAACAATTTAGACCGGAGCCTTCTTCGTCATCCGCAGAGAGTATGCCCTCGTTTCTGTTTGAGGACAACTTCGAGGAGACCTCCCTCTGGGAGAGGTTGAGTACCTACTCCGATGGCGAAGCAGATGAATATGAGCAAGAAGATATAGAGCGGCTACTACAGTCCGACCCCATTCTTGCCCGTGAACTTAACTTTCTGAACACAACGCACCACCTCCTCTCGAATATAGAAGAGGTTGCGCCTCCTGTGTCCCTACGCCAAAGCATACTGGTCGCGACAAGCCAGCGTCCTACCCTCCGCCGCCGTGTGGAGCAACTGCTTACCACCCTCCGCCAACAGCCTACGCTTGCCGTATGGGGGCGTTACGCCGTTCCCGTTGGGGCGGTAGCACTGATTGCAGGGGTGAGTTATGGGGTATTTAGTTCGCAGTCTACCCCTCCCAATAGCCCTCCCGAAGTCGCAGTGGTACAAAAAGAGTCTCCTGAAGAGAACCCTGTCGTTCTTCCTACTCCTGTGCCCTCTAAACCACTGATGTCTACGCCCCCTCAAGAGGTCGCAACCGTGAATGCAGGTAAAGGTAGTGTAGCCCCTTCCGCTGTCAACGTGCCTACACCGCGCCCTAGAACCAACCCCGATAGCATCGTGTTTCGCCCGCGTGCAGTGGTAGCCGACAGAGGGGCAGTAGAGCGGCACAACCGCCCAGAAGTACAGAACCCGCTTCCGCACAAACCTTTAGGGGTACAAGAATCGCATGGTGCTACCCTTGATAACGGGAACGCTACCGAAGTGGCAACTGCGGACTTTACTCCCAAGCCCATGATGGACATAAAGAACCAGAAGCCTAAAGAGGCGATAATGATACCCGCCAGTTTTGCCGCAACAGAGGGAAATATCGGAAGTAGCGTCAATGAAACGCCTCCCGTCACCACTCCCAAAGCCATTACCGCCGAACTGACCCCAGAACAACGCCGCAAAGCCCGTATCGAACAGGCTCGCCTGTTACTTGCAGATGCTACTAAACGTCTTAGTCATGCCCCCGCCGAGGTCAGTTATCGGGGAGTGAGCGAAGACGATACCACCAAAACTGTGGACAATATGAGAAAAAATCAGTCGTCCGCCTTTGTGCTACGCCGTTTTTAAGTATTAGGCTCTAACTTGGGTTGAAATGATGAAAAAAGAGTTCTTCACAACCTTATATCGAAAAGGTCAGGCAGGGGTGTCAAAAAGGCAACTCTTGTCTTGGGACTCTCTTTTTGTCGTTGCTGTGGGTTTGCTTTTGGCAAAACCTGCCTCTGCACAACTCAATACCCCCCGTATCGCCGAGATAGCCAACACCTCCTCCTCTGTGCTTACCACCACTACCGACAAAGGCACTCCCTTCGCTGAGATGCTGGTAAGCCGAGGAAGCAACACCTCTTACATTCTTACCAAGTCCAATATCCTTGTAGATACCCTCAACGTGTTTGCGGGGGGGCGGCTACTGCGCCCCAACCTGGACTACTGGTTCGACCCCGCCTCTAGTGCTATCTACCTACAGATACCCCTCTCTCGCTACGATACGATTAGCGTGGACTACCGCTATCTGGACAAAGCACCCGCTGGAACCGCAACCAGTTTTATGCCCAACCTCCGCCTAAACTTGGGCGGCAGTACTCAGATGGGGCTAACTTTCGGCTCGGCAACCAACAACGGAATGGGCTTGAACATCTCGACCTACGGTCTCTCGTTGAACAGTGCTTTCGGCGCACAGAACCGCTCCAACTACAAAAGTCTGATGTTCTTCTCGAATACCGCCGATAGCGACAACATGGTGATGCGCCTCAACCCCAACGAAAAGGTAGAGAACAAAGAGCAAAAAGGCGCAGGGCAACTGATTGTACAGAGCGCGGATTTGAAATCGGGAATCTTTACCGTGCGCGGCGGTATTCAGGATGTGGGCAACAACTTCAACGGCTTCAAAACCCTCCGCTCCAACTACGCCAACGATGCCGATATGCTAAAAGAGATAAACCAACTGGAAGCAGAACGCGGTATTCGCCGTATGAACATGGGTTTTGGTATCGCTACGGGCGGCAAAAAGCAACTAACTCAGGGGCTTCAACTCGATATAAACCAGATTCAAGACGGTAGTGGCTCCATCAATCGCCAAAATATCGGGTTCACCGCAAACAACTTCCAGATAGGCTTCAATACCCGCTCAGTCAGCACCGACTTTCAGAAGTTCGCAGGGCTTCGTGAGGCAGACAAAGCCCAACTCACCGCTGAAAAAGGAATGAAGACCTCCGCGCTTGGTTTGGGCTATAACTTCGGGCTAGGCGGTAAAGCGCACAAAACAGGAGGACTAGACTTCACCTCATGGAGCGCAGGAGACACCACTGGCGGTATTAACCGCATGGCGGCAAACCTCTCCGCAGGAAGTTTGGGTATCTTCTACGCCAATCGTGCCTCGGATGTCACCTTTGCCCGTATGAAAGACCTTGCCGCTTCGGATAAAACGGCTCTCGCGCTGGACATCTACCGCCAGTTCGATAGTTCGTACAAAGCGGAACAGGTAACGGATGCAGACAGAGCGCAGATTTTGAACGAGGTAGGGGTATCCCGTAATGCACTGAATGTAGGGGTTGGGCTAGGAAAAGGCACCGGACTACAGGTATCCCAACTCGCCCTAGAAGACCAGTCGCCTACCAATACCGCGAAAAATAAGGGCTTAGAGCGTAATGCGCTTGCCTTTACGGGCAAGAAAATGGGAGTGCAGTACACCCAACAGAGCGCAGGAGCGGGCTTCTCTAAACTCGCAAGCCTCACCGATACCGAACGTGGCTTCTTGGCTCTGGACATTCTAAAGGGTTACACTCCTGCCGCCTCTCTAGGCATGATAACCCCCATAGACCGCGTACAGATAGGGAAGGGGATAGGGCTGGAGCGTAACATTTTACGCATCGACGCACAGACAGGTAAAGACAGTAACATCGCGGTATCGCAAATCGGAGTGACGGATACCCCCCTTGGGGCAGGAACCGACCCCAAAGTTCTCCTTGCTGGTATGAACCGTACCAAAGCGGATATACAGTCCAAAAACTTCAAGCTCTCGCTCTTACGGCGTAAAACCGACTTGGGATTCCATCGGCTTGCCGACCTTACCGATATAGAGAAGACCTTCCTCGCCCTCGATATTCGCCGCCTATACGACCCCACCGCAACTCCTGAACAGGTTACTCCCAAAGAGAGAGAACAGGTGGCACGTGAGGTAGGTATAGATCGCAACGTAGTGCAAGCAACCACCCAACTCGGTAAAGCAGGAAAGGGCGGTATCCTTTCGGTCAATCAGTTCACCATAGCCAACCAGATGGCTCCTACTGCCTCCGCCTCCTCCACCGCGAAGTTGCAGAGGCAGAACTGGAACTATGCCGACAAAAGAGTCAAACTCATGGCTCTCAGCCAGTCTGCGGATGCGAACTTCTTAGGGTTGGCAGGGCTTTCGGATGTAGAACGGGCGAACCTAGGCAACGAACACGGGCTTTGGAGGCAACAACTCCTCCTAAACTGGATGACCAACAAAAACACCCAGATAGGTTTCCAAAGCCTTTCGGTAGGAAGCACCCTCGACTCTCTCAAGGGCACAGGAGTAGCGGCAAATCAGCCGAACCCCGCGAATATGTGGCTGAACCGCAAGAAACTGACCGTAGACACCAAAGGCATGAACCTTGCCATTAATGTCGCCGATACGAGCAAGAGTTTTAGCCGCAGTGCCGATCTCGCTATTCCCGATGCAGAGAAGCCGGGTATCGAACTAGAGCGCGGCTTTAAGCGGTATGACTACGGCATGAAGTTCTCTCCCCTCAAGAGCCTGAAAATAGACACTAATGAACTTTGGGCAACCGACCCCGAAGATGCACTAGGGCACACCACTTTCCGCCATGCCCTAGAGTTCAATCCCAATAAAAAATTGGCGATGCTCTTTAAGGCGAATGGTGACATGGCGACGGCACAAGGAACACGCAACGGGCTAGAGACCAGTTTCTTCAGCCTCTCCCAAGTGCTTAGTAAAAGTTATCTCTTTACATGGACAAAAGACCAGAATGTGGTGCTTGCCAACGACGCGGCAACGCAGGGCGCACGCACAGACCTGTTTACTCTCGCCACTCCCGACACGGTAAAGAACCCCCTCAAGATACAACGCAAACAGGTAGACTACTTTGATGGCAAGTACGAAAACTCGGCTCTTATCAACGCAAAAATCAAGCCGACGAAAACCTTTACTCTAGGACTATCTTTGGAAAACATTGAGCGGGGAGGGCTAGGAACCGAGTTTGCAGATGGAGTCGATTTGGAGTGGCAAGCGACAAAGAAGTTTTCGATTATTGCAGGAATATCCAAACGAGATGTAGAGAACCCGTCAATAAAGGATGACCATGGTCAGGGCGATGTAAAGACCTATACGCTAGGTATGAAGGGCGAACCCGTTAAAGACCTTACTCTTGCGGCGAGTTTTAACGAGGTTCATCAAGTAACCACCAACGTAAAAGATGTTGCCGACATCTCTCTCAGCAACGCCAAGCCGATACAGTTGGGACCTCTAAAAGATTTTGTGATTACCGCCCGATATGCCGCACTAAACGACCAACACAAGATGCTAAACGAAGCTATGACGGGCAAAGTGAGTTGGAAACTGTGGAAGAATGAGTTTATGCTGGACTACGGCGGAAACATCGACAAGACCGGTGAGACCATCGGGAGAACCTACTTCTTCTCTACCGACCCCGACCCCAAGCGTTCTTTTAAGGGGAGTTTTTACTACAAAGTGCGTACCATGCTAGACGGGCAAGAGAAGACCATTCGCCGCTTTACCGCCTCTGCAAAACTCGCGAAGAATACCTCGTTCAACTACCTCTTTGGTACACTTCAAGAGGATGAACGCCTGAATATCTTGCCGATTCAGACGACAGATGTCGCCTTAAAACACCTAATTCATAAGGATTTGACGTTTGACGTGTACTACCGTCTCAGTGATAACGCCGCCACGAAAATTATGACCCGTGCTCTGGGGGTAGGCTTTGAGGGGCAACTGAACAAAGCGAACAAACTGACGCTTACCTTTAGCGCGGAGGGCAACCGCTGGCCTGATAGGTTCGATAACTCCAACCACTTCCGTCTCTCACTAGAGCATACTCTTAGCGTGAACCGCTTCTTTACTCTCTCCGCAGACATCCGCTCGCATGATGCTCCCAACCTGCAAGATGAGATAATGGCTACCGCAGATCTGCGAATACGCTTCTAGGTCGTTACCAATGCAAAACGCCTTGCTTGAAGAGAGCATTTCGCTCATTATCTTCAAGCAAGGCGTTTTGTAAAATAGGGAACCCCGCGATGCCGTGTGCGCCTAAGCGCATGAACCGCCTTTTAGTATAATGGTTCCCGCCGACCTCGCGTTACCCTAAACTGGGTAGGGTTGCCACTTCTCCGACGGAGAGTACCAAATTGGGGCGATATGTTGGCTCTGCACCATAAACACATCACAAACGCCAGCAGGGTAGTTCTCTTAAATCTATAATAACACATCTTTGGGGGGCTTGCAATAGTTTTTACGGGGTTTTTGGATTAAATTTGTGTTATTCCCTTTGGCAAGCCATAAAGCAGGAAATCCCCTTCGCCACCCCGAAACTAGCCCCAACAATCTATTTCATATCCAAGGAATCTACCTTCAATGCAGGACACACTCAGCGCAGAGCAGATAGCGTTCTATCGTGAGAACGGCTTTATCGCCATAGAGAACTTTTTGTCTTCCGAAGAGCTTGCCCGATGGCAACGGGTAACAGATGAAGCCGTCGCACTACGCCTTAGCGGGGGCAAAGAGGGCAATATCTCGCACACGCTAAACAATCAAGCCGACCCCGATGCCTTCTATGCAAACGTCTT
Source organism: bacterium (assembly GCA_900299305.1). Lineage (GTDB taxonomy): Bacteria > Armatimonadota > Chthonomonadetes > Chthonomonadales > Chthonomonadaceae > CAIJLM01. The sequence goes on from OMJJ01000303.1 coordinate 8,103, forward strand.
TACCCAATGCCTCAAACTGATAGAGGTACATCCCGAAATGCGGGAACTGATTTGTGATGCTAGGCTAGGAAAAATCGCGGCAACGCTTGCGGGGATAGATGGGGTACGTATCTGGCACGACCAAGCCCTCTATAAGCCGCCTTTTGGAAACCCCACCGGCTGGCATTTAGATAACCCCTACTGGTCGTTTTATAACCGCGACAGCCTCTCCCTGTGGATGGCACTTGATGATGCTACACTAGGCAACGGCTGTATGTGGTATATCCCCGGTAGCCACAAAACGGCAACGTTCCAGAACTCTGGTATTGGGCAGAACATCGGTGATTTGTTCAAAATCTACCCGCAGTGGCGCGAAATCGACCCGGTGGCGGTTCCTGTTCCTGCGGGGTCTGCGGTGTTCCATAACGGTTTGCTGGCACATGGAGCGGGGGCGAATATGACTAACCGTCCGCGCCGCGCCATGACTTGCGGTTATATGCCGGATGGTAGCGTCTTCAACGGTGTCAATAAAAACATTCTGCCCGATGACGTTTTCGAGGCACTTAAGCCGGGAGATGTGTTTGATAACAACGACATGAACCCACTGGTTTGGCACAAGTCTTGGGAGACTCACTAGCGACCTACTACCATTAGGAAGGCATTTCTGCATTAGTCGGCGAACTACAAGAGCAGACTGTTTTCAAAAGTGAAAGGAACACCATCATGGGAATTCGTATTCATGAACTAAATCATGTTGCGATACACGTTATAGACCTCGAACGCTCTATCGACTTCTACGAGAACGTGATAGGTCTACCGCGCCTACCGCGCCCCAACTTCAACTTTCCGGGAGCGTGGTTTGCGTTTGGCAATCAAGAACTACACCTTATCTACGACGAAACCTTAGAACCCGCACAGCGCGGTCATCACCACTTCGCTCTTCTCGTAGACGATACCTTTGAGGCGAAGGCGTACCTGCAATCCAAAGGAGTCACCGAGTTCAAAGGACCGGCTCCCCGCCCCGATGGACCGATGCAGCTGTTTTTCCGCGACCCCGACGGCTACCTTATTGAGATGTATTCCGCCGCCCCTTAGCCTTCTACGCAAAAACACCCCTCTCTCAAAAGCCTACCCGAAATTTGGTAGGCTTTTTTCACGGCTCTTTCATTTTTCCAGAAGATACTAACGGTATCAGGTTCTTTAGTGCCTGATTTCTATACCCCCAACATGGGGAGGTCACAGGAAAACCCTAGAGGCTCGTATACGAAGCCTTTTGTGAAAAGGATAAGAGACATGAGAAAAAACCTTATGTTCAGCCTTGCATTGGGAGGAGGTACTCTCATGCTGTTTGCCGCTACGTGGCGTAGCGACGCACAGCGGGGTAACTCCCAAGTACAGACCAGTCTGGTACTGGGGCAAGCCCTGCCCGGAGTAACAGACGACCAGTTGGCATCGTTTAGGGAGGGGCTAAGGGCGTTTAGTACGGTGGAGCAGAGGGCAGAGGGACTGGGGCCCGTATTCAACGGAACCTCGTGTGCAGAGTGCCACAAAGCGGGCGCGATAGGAGGTGCAGGAACCGACCTCACTATCTCACGGGTGACTCGTATTGGCGGAGTGCGTAACGGGGTCTATACCGACCTAACGGAACTAGGCGGCCCCGTACTGCAAGCCCGTTCCCTCAAAGAGTTCGATACCAGTTGCCCCATAGAGGGCGAGGTGGTTCCCCCTCAAGCGAATTTCGTCTCGCTACGGATAACCACACCGCTCTTTGGGCTAGGGCTTATCGAGGCGATACCCGCCGATACCATCCTTGCCCGAACTACGCAAAACGACCCGGATGGAGTACATGGCGTGGCAAACGTGCAGATAAACCCCGAAACAGGCAAAAAAGAGGTGGGGCGGTTTGGGTGGAAAGCACAACACTCAAGCATACACCGTTTTGCTGGTGATGCCTATCTGAATGAGATGGGGATAACAAGCGTGTTCTTTCCCAACGAGAACCTACCGCAAGGCAGACCTATTCCACCCGGTTGGGACTCCAAAGCCGACCCCGAAGATGAGGACGACGACGTTCAAGCGTTTACCAACTTTATGACGTTGCTCGCACCCCCGGGTAGGCGGCTCCCCCTAACACAAGCGGTACAGAGAGGAGAGCAGGTATTCCACCAGATACGTTGCGGCTCGTGCCATGTGCCGGAGATGCAGACGGGGGCGCACCAAATCACTGCCCTTGCCTACCAGAAGGTTCCCCTCTACTCCGACCTACTGGTTCACAGTATGGGGCAGAGCCTTGCCGACGGTATTCAACAGGGATTGGCAAAAGGAGACCAGTTCCGAACGGCTCCACTATGGGGTCTCTCTCGCCGCCGTTTCTTCTTGCACGACGGGCGGGCGAACAGCTACGACGAGGCGATACTCCATCATGGAGGGGAAGCGGCTCCTGCCCGTGACCGCTTTACGCGGCTACGTGAAGACCAGAAGGGCGCACTCCGTGCGTTCCTAAACTCTCTGTAAGCGATAGCAAAACGACCTCCCTCTCCAGATGTCTTTAGAGAGGGAGGTCATAAGTTTTCTGAAATGCTTCCGTGCTTCTAACTTCCCACCTCTTGAGTAAACGCAATCAGGTGCTCTAGGGTCGCGAGTGCTTTCCCCGAATCTATGACCTGTAACGCCAACTCAAAGCCACCCTTCCAGTCCTCTGCAAGCCCTGCAATACGTAGCGCGGCGGCGGCATTTACTGCCACGATGTTGCGCCGTGCGATGTCTGCTTGGGTACTCTGCTTTCCGTGCAAAACATCCCGCAATAGAGAGGCGTTTTCGGAGGGAGTGGTAGCGGGGGCAAGGTCGTTTACATCGGGAGAGGCATTAGTCAAGCCAAAGTCTTCGGGGGTCAGGGTTCCCTCGGTAATCTCTCCGTTACGGAGTTCGGCATAGTGCGTTTTCCCAATCGTAGCGATTTCTACCATGCCAATCTCGCCATGCAGTACAAGGGCGCGTTCTGCCCCCAAAGCGCGAAGGGTTCCTATCGCAAGCGGACAGAGAGCCGAATCGTAGACCCCCATTACCTGTAGCGTAGCCCCCGCGGGGTTGGTAAGCGGACCCAAAAGGTTGAACAGGGTACGGAAGCCAACTTCACGGCGCGGCACAGCCACCTGCTTCATGGCGGGGTGATGTCGTTGTGCGAACAGAAACCCGATACCCACCTCGTCAATACATCGTGCCGACTGTTCGGGGGTCAAATCCAAGCGCACCCCCAACGCCTCTAGCACGTCCGCGCTACCGCATACCCCCGACATTGCCCGGTTGCCATGCTTTGCAACCGCTACCCCCGCCCCCGCCAACACAAACGCACTGGTGGTAGAGACGTTGAAGGTACGAACGGTACTCCCTCCCGTGCCGCAGGTATCCAAAAGCGGCTTTCGGGTGGGATGTACCGCAACCACCCGCGCCCGCATCGCGTGGGCAAACGCCGTCGCCTCCTCTACGGTCTCCCCTTTCATGCGGAGAGCGGTGAGCAGTGCCGCAATCTGGGAGGGAGTGGCTTCCCCATCCATCACTTCCGTAGCAACGGCACTCGCTTCCTCGTAAGAGAGCGACTCTTTCGCTACCAGTTTTCTCAGAGCCTCTTGAATCACGGTGCTACTTGCTCCAAGGGGTTGTTACGTCTTCATTGCCCCCCTCGGTAGGCTCGCTCAAGCCCCATGCCGAGAAGTCTACCAACGGCGCGTTTCGTGAGCCACCAGAGCCAACAGCGGGGGCATTGATAGCGGCGGCGTTCGTAATGCTTTGTAGAGTACCTCCCATACTTCCCGTACCAAACAGGTCGCTATCACCGATTCCTTCGCCTTTGTTCCTACCTGTAAATATAGTCACTTTCCCCCCTGTTGTAGACATATCCACATGGTAACACTGACTGGTAAGGGCATACGAGATGTTGCGGGTGCTTCGTGCCGATTGTAGGACACTAGCCACCAAGCCCGGTTCATCAGCACGTACCGCTACAAGGCGGCTACGGTAGGGAATAGCGACCACAAAATCGTGGTTCAGTTTCATACCGATATGGTCGCGGAACCGTTCGAGTGTAAACCATGTTGCGGTAAGGTGGTCGTACTCGAATACCAAACCCACCACGTCACCTGCCGCAGCGCCTCCACGCACCATCGTGCCTTGAGAGCGCATTTCAGAAACAGGTGCAGGAAAGCCCATTACACTCATATTGTTGAGGGCTTGGCGAATGGTATCGTCTAGTGTAACACCCCATTTTTGGAGTTGGCTATCCGTTACTGCCGTAAGCGTTCCACCATACTCCCGCACGATAATCACCGCAAGGTCGCCGATAAAGGGGCGCGATGTAAGAACGTCATTTGCTCCCGACTTCTGCATCTGTAGGTTCGCGAGTTTTACGTACTCATTGGTTTTAAGCA
>OMJJ01000304.1 GCA_900299305.1 bacterium
CCGAAACAGGCTATATGGTTCTTTATGAGCCAATTTGGGACGGCAATTTGGAAATAATAGACTATCTGATACAGCACGGAGCCGATGTCAATCTCACCAATACCAGAAAAGAGACCGCCCTCATATATGCTGTTCAGGCAGGGGAACTAGAGGTTGCCCAGCGATTGATAGAAGCAGGGGCAATCGTTTCAGCAAAAGATGAAGGGTGGTGTGATGCTTTATGGTACGCCCGTCGTTGTATGCCACGTCGCTCCAAAGAAGAGTGCCACATTCGCCAGCAAATGATAACGCTTCTTAAGCAGTATCGCCAGCGTTAGTATGCTTTCAAGAGGAGTGTCTAATTGAGAGTTGGTAAGCACTCGCACATTCCCGGCACACTCTTGCCTCTAGTGTAGCGTGACCTTACCATCTCCGCTCTCTATTTCGGGTATACTAAACTCCAAGCCATAAGGCAAAACCGATGTTCTCAGAGAGGAGCCACCACCGTTGGCAACCCGTTCCGCCCGACTAGACAAGATTCCCCCGTACCTGTTTTCCGAAATCGCCGCTCTCAAGCGCAAAGCCATCGCCGAAGGGCGCGACCTTATCGACTTGGGTATTGGCGACCCCGACCAGCCCACTCCTACTCCCATTATCGACGCACTCTGCAAAGCCGCCTACGACCCCGAAACGCACCGTTACGACGAGACCCCCGCAGGCTGGACACCCTTTGTAAATGCCGCCGTCACATACGCCAAACGACGGTTTGGGGTGGATATAGACCCCAATACCGAAGTGATGCAACTTATCGGGAGCAAAGAGGGACTGTCTCACCTTGCTTGGGCGTATATCGATCCCGGTGACTACTCACTGGTTCCCGAACCCGCCTATACGGTCTACAAAATTCATACCCACATGGCAGGGGGAGAGGTCTATACGCTTCCACTCAAAGAGGAGAATGGCTTTCTGCCCATTCTTTCGGAGATTCCTAGTGAAATAGCCAAGAAGTCCAAACTGCTCTGGCTAAACTACCCGAATAACCCCACCGGCGCGGTTGCCCCCCTCTCGTTCTATGAGGAGGCGGTTGCGTTTGCCAAAGAGTACGATATTCTGCTTGTAAACGATGCCGCCTATGCCGATGTCGCTTACGACGGCTACAAGCCCTGCTCGGTGCTACAGGTAGAGGGCGGTAAAGAGGTCTCGATAGAACTCCACTCCCTCTCGAAGCCCTTTAACATGACGGGCTGGCGCATTGCGTTCGCACTGGGTAACGCCGACGCTATCGGTACACTCAACAAGATGAAGTCGAACCTAGACAGCAAGCAGTTCCCCGCCATTGCGGTAGCGGGTGCAGAGGCTCTTCTGAACGTAGATAACAGCCCTACTATTGAACTCTACACCAAACGGCGCGATATTCTGGTCGATGGACTGAACGCACTGGGGTGGAATATCGAGAAGCCGAAAGCCTCTCTGTACGTCTGGACACGGGTTCCAAAAGGCTATACCTCAATGGAGTTCGCAAAAGCCCTCCTTGATAAAGCGGGGGTACTGGTGATTCCGGGCGTGGGCTATGGAGTCAACGGAGAAGGTTATATCCGAATGTCGCTAACCGTGATGGGAGACAAAAACGGAGAGCGATTGGCGGAAGCAGTGGAACGTATTCGCGAACATATCACGTTTTAACCTCCGTCTATATGTAGTAGAGCGTTTAGGGGGTTAGGGATGATGCAACCGTTTCGTATCGTGCTGGCGAGTATGTTACTCTGGTGCGCGGTGGTGTGCCGAGTACAAGGAGGGGCTTTGGTGCAACCCAAGATTTTGGAACCCGCAGAGGGGGTTTTTGCAAAAGGAAAGCGTTCGCAGATACTGGTAGGTGCCAACCTACAGAAAACTGCCCCGCAAGTGGTCTCTGCGCTTAAACCGTTGATAGCGTGGCTAGGTGGAGCCAAAAAGGCAACTCCCCCCCAATCCCTTCCCGATACCCCCTACCTACTTGTGGGTCTCACTACAGACCACACGGCACTCCAGCAGTTACGAGACGGCTGGAACACGAAACTGCCCATGAATGGATTGGGAGAGGAGGGCTACCTTCTCGACATCACTCCGCAACATATCCACCTAACGGCGGAGAGACCGGCGGGGGTTTTGTATGGGATTTTATATCTCCTCTCCCAACTCGAATCGAAGGCGTATGAGGTGGGTATCCCCGCTGTAAAACTTGCGGACTGGGCGACGTTGCGTTGGCGCGGTATGCACCTGCTAGTGAACGGTAGGCAAGACATCCCCGCGCTAGAACAACTTATTAAGGAGTACCTACCACAACTGCGGTTCAACCAGTTGATACTAGAAATCAACTACAATTTTGAGTATAAGTCGCACCCCGAAATTGCCGTGCAAAACGCACTTACCCTAGACGACTGCCGACACCTAAACGCGATAGCAAAGCAGAGCTTTATCCGCATTATCCCCATGATAAACTGCTTAGGGCATCAGTCTTGGGCAGAGACCACCTATTCTCTGCTTACCCACCACCCCGAATTCGATGAGACCCCCAACTATCCCAAAGACAACAAGGGAATCTACTGCCGTAGTTGGTGTCCGTCTCACCCGGATTTGAACCCGATTCTGTTTGCGCTTTTTGACGAACTTATCGACGCATTCCACGCGGATGCTTTCCATGTAGGTATGGACGAGGTGTTTATATTGGGGAAGTGTAGCCGCTGTAAAGGCAAACACAACGCCGACCTCTTCGCAAAAGCCGTTAAGGAGTACCATCAACATCTTGTAGGGAAGCGCAAAGTAGAGATGTACCTTTGGGGAGACCGCTTACTAGACGGTATCGGAATGAAACTGGGCGAGTGGGAGGCAAGCACAAACGACACGGCTCCCGCTATCGACAAAATTCCGAAAGACATTGTTCTTTGCGACTGGCACTACGAAACTCCAGACGACTTCCCCTCTCTGGCGTACTTGCAGAGCAAAGGCTTTCGGGTTATCCCCTCTACGTGGAACCAGATAGAGAACGTAAAACGATTTACCTCACTTGCCTTAAAGCATCAAGGGGCGAAGTTACCGGGCTATCTCGCTACAACGTGGGCTTCTGTGGCGAGTGTGGTATCACGTCTACAAGGTATTCCGCAACCCTCCATTGGAAGCGGTGAGCGTAAGAAAGAGACCGATTTGGGCGGCGCGATTCGCTTGGGTGCAAAAATGGCTTGGGAAGGTAGATAGTCCCTGTGTCTCCCCCCCTGACACTTTCGTCACGAACACAGTAAGAGACCGTTTGAGAGGACTAAAGCAGTCCGCAACTATACATTTCAGGGTAAAGGAGACTTAGTAATAGAGATGAGACACCCATTTCGATTTTATGCGTTGGTCATTGTGCTCTTTGGGAGCGTAATCGTAGGCTGTTCTTCTGGCAGTAGTAGCAACACTAATAACAACGGTTCGGATGGCGGTGGAGGCGGCGGTGCAACAGGCGGCACGACCCGCATTAGCACCGTGGTAGGGCGTGTCACCGACTTCGACGGCGCGCCCATTGTAGGGGCAACCGTTACCATTGGCTCCCTCACCGCAAAGTCTACACAGTTTGGCGACTACCGTATTCAGAATGTAGAGATACCGGTGGGTAAGGTGTCTCAGACTTTTGTAGTGAGCGCAACCGCAACCGTGAACGGGGTATCGTGGTCGGGAAGTAACGTAATAGAGACGTTTGTAGGAGATACCACTACCAATAACGCC
>OMJJ01000305.1 GCA_900299305.1 bacterium
AATAACAAACTATCCTACGCTGCCTTCGAGGCTGACTCCTAGCAGTTTCTGCGCTTCGACTGCAAACTCCATCGGAAGTTCACGGAAGACCTCTTTGCAGAAGCCGTTCACAATGAGGTTTACTGCGTCCTCATTAGAAAGCCCACGCTGGTTGCAGTAGAAAATCTGGTCTTCCCCGATTTTGGAGGTGGTCGCCTCATGTTCAACGGTAGCACTGGGGTTTCTCACGTCGATATAGGGAAAGGTGTGCGCCCCGCACTTATCGCCCAAAAGAAGCGAGTCGCACTGCGAGTAGTTGCGTGCGCTCTCTGCACCGGGATTTACGCGCACCTGACCGCGGTAGGTGTTCTGCCCAAACCCCGCCGAAATCCCTTTGGATACGATGGTACTGCGTGTGTGCTTCCCGATATGAACCATCTTTGTACCCGTGTCTGCCTGTTGGCGGTGGTTGGTGAGCGCAACGGAGTAGAACTCTCCTACCGAGTGGTCGCCAATAAGTAGGCAACTAGGATACTTCCACGTTATCGCGGAGCCGGTCTCTACCTGCGTCCAACTGATTTTGCTGTGGTCGCCCAGACACTTACCGCGTTTGGTAACGTAGTTGTAGATACCGCCCTTGCCGTCCTTGTCGCCGGGATACCAGTTCTGCACGGTGGAGTACTTGATGGTTCCGCCTTTAAGCGCAATCAGTTCGACAACTGCGGCATGGAGTTGGTTTTCGTCTCGCATGGGGGCGGTACACCCCTCAAGGTAGGAGACATAAGCGTCTTCGTCGGCAATCAACAGAGTGCGCTCAAACTGCCCCGTATCTTTCGAGTTGATGCGGAAATAGGTAGAGAGTTCCATCGGGCAACGCACCCCTTTGGGAATGTAGCAGAAGGAGCCATCCGAGAAGACCGCCGAGTTCAGCGCGGCAAAGAAGTTGTCGGTATAGGGTACTACCGAACCAAGATACTCGCGCACCAGTTCAGGGTGCTCTTTTACCGCCTCCGAAAATGAACAGAAGATTATCCCGCGTTCGGCGAGTTCTTTGCTAAACGTGGTGGCTACCGATACGCTATCGAAGACCGCATCCACAGCGACCCCTGTCAGCCGCTTCTGCTCCATCAGCGAGATACCCAACTTCTCGAAAGTTTTCAGCAGTTCGGGGTCTACCTCGTCGAGGCTGTTCAGTTGCTTTTTGGGCTTGGGGGCAGAGTAGTAGATGGTATCCTGATAGTCTATGGGGGGATAGTGTACGTTGTGCCAGTTGGGTTCCGTCATGGTAAGCCAGTGGCGATACGCTTTTAGCCGCCACTCCAACAACCACTCAGGTTCCCCCTTTTTATGAGAGATGAGGCGCACCACATCCTCATTCAGCCCTTTAGGTATCGTCTCCGATTCGATGTCCGACACAAAGCCGTACTCGTACTCTCTACTCGCAAACTCTTCCAAAACCGTAGTAGAATCCGACATTCTCGTTTCCCTTCCTCAAAACACATCTGCCCCGTAGGTTTAGGCACGTACCAAAAGTGGTATTGTCACCCTCGTATCTGTCTCATCACGGCAGATTTCCGCCAGCGAAATATGGTCTAGCAAATCTAACATTCGCGCATTCACCCGCATAAGGGGAGTGCGAATGGTACACTTTCCTATCTGTCCACAATGGGAGTCTTCCGAGCGCATACACTGCACGAGCGCGGGTCTCCCCTCGATAATATCTACAATAGAGCCGACACTGATTTCATCGGGGGTACGTGATAGGCGATACCCTCCTGTGGGGCCCGAAGTAGAGACGAGGAGTTCGGCTTTCGCTAGTTTTTGCAGAATTTTCGCAAGGAGTTCTACAGGCAAGTCGTACTCTTCCGCAATCTCTTTGGTGTTCACAGGACGCTGTGGGGTGCGCGTGAGATAGGAGAGCGCGATAAGAGCGTAGTCTATTTTTTTGCTAAGAGAGAGCATCCCTGTAAACCCTATCCGACTAAAAGTATCGCCGATTAAAATAGTCGGACATAGTATACCCCGCAGAGAAGGGCGAGTCAAGGCGAAAAAGGGGATTTCTAGGGCAATCGCATTACTCTTAGGTGTTGCGTACTGTTAGGTTATAGCCCTCATCACCAACCTCTTCTCCCAAGTTTGGGCGAAGAGGCGAATGCACTCTATAGCCAGGCAGTAGCCTCTTTGTACAGGCATATCTTTCTGATAACAATCAAACCTTACAGTTGTATCCTCCTTCCCCCAAACTTGGGGGCAAGGATGTCCGAAGGACAGGATGAGGGCTAATACCCTGACTATGGCGTAACGTAAGTAGTCCTATTATCTCAAAGTGATGCGATTGCTCTGAGGGGATTTCGCATTAAGTCGCCATAGAGTATAATTGAGGAATAAGGAGAAGACACACCATGACCATCACTCTCGCCCTGACTCCTACGGAAGAGACACGCCTGAAAGCAGAAGCCACACGCCGCAACCTCGAACCTACCGACCTTCTACACTCCTACATTGCCTCTCTACAAGCCCCATTGAGCGGCGCGGAAGCACTCGCGTTTTGGGAAGAACAGGGCTGTTTAGGAGTGTTTGCAGATAGCCTCTCCGATAGCCCCGAACTGGCACGTACTTTACGCCATGAAGCAGAACAAAGGAGTACCAAACCATGATTTCACGACGCGAACTCTTACACGGATTGGCAGGGGCAGGGGTAGCAAGTAGCCTCCTCTCGGCAACTACCGCCGAAGCCGCCCCCAAAGGCTTTCGCTTCGTCCATATCACCGATTTTCATATACAGCCGGAACTCGGTGCGGCGGACGGAGTGGCACTGGCTATCCGTAAGATACAGGAGTTGAACCCCTCCCCCGATTTCATTATCACAGGCGGTGATATGATTATGGACGCGCTCGATGTGACTCGTGAACGCGCCGAAACGCAACTACGCCTCTTTCGGGAGACCCTGAAAACGCTGAGTACCGAGATTCCCGGCACTCGCCGCGACACCAAACTCCTCAACATTCCCATCTACCACACCATCGGGAACCACGACGTATACGGCTGGACAAAGAAGGACGGCAACGTTTCTAAAGAGGCAGGGTACGGCAAGAAGATGTTTCAGGAGTGGTACGCGCTAGGGCGTACCTACTACTCTTTCGATTTTGCGGACTGGCACTTCGTGATTCTGGATAGTATTCAGCCCAAAGCCCCCAACAGTTGGCACGCCGAGATAGATGATGCACAACTTCAGTGGCTAAAAGATGACCTCGCTCAGGTCGGGAAGACGCGCCCTATTGCGCTGATTACCCATGTCCCCTTAATGACTTTGGTCACACAGTACACGGAAGGCACAACCGTAGCGAACACAGATGGGGGCATTGTGCGAAATGGGAAAGAGGTTCGTGATATTTTTGTGCCGTACAACGTGAAAGCCGTGCTACAGGGACACACCCATATTATAGAGGAGTGTACCTATACGGGGACGCACTACATCACGTCGGGGGCGGTGTGCGGGGAGTGGTGGAAGGGACCTCGGCTGGGGGTTCACCCCGAAGGGTTCTCCGTCTTCGATGTAAAACGCGATACCTTTAAGTGGGAGTATGTGCCGTATGGCTGGAAGGCACGAGAAAAGTAACTTCCCCGTGCCTTCCTAAAGCCTATGCTCTTGCTTCTGCGCGTTCTGGTTCGTAGTTGAGGTTGGGAGAGAGCCAACGCTCTGCTTCCACGACACTCATACCTTTGCGTTGTGCGTAGTCTTCTACTTGGTCTCTCCCTATCTTGCCGACGGGGAAGTACCGCGCCTCTTTATGCCCAATGTAGAACCCCGATACCGAACTGCCGGGGTGCATGGCAAAACTCTCGGTAAGGGTGATGCCCGTCGCCTGTTCTACTCCCATGAGGTCAAACAGCGGACGCTTCTCGGTATGCTCTGGGCAGGCAGGATAGCCGGGCGCAGGGCGAATCCCCCGATACTTCTCGCGTATCAGTTCCTCATTGGTGAGGTTTTCGGTGTTCCCATAGCCCCACACTTCGCGTGCTTTTTTGTGTAGGTACTCGGCAAACGCCTCCGCCAACCTATCCGCTAGTGCCTCCGCTAGAAGTGCATTATAGTCGTCGTGTTCCGCTTTGAACTTCGCTACCAGTTCCGGAAGCCCATGCCCCGTAGTAACCGCAAACCCACCGAAATAGTCCGGCAAGCCCGTCTCTTTGGGGGCAACAAAGTCCGCAAGGCAGTAGTTGACCTGCCCCTCTCCCTTGTCCATCTGCTGACGTAGGAAGTGGAACCGCGTCTGTAGGGTGTCGCGATTTGTGTCTGTATAGACCTCTACATCGTCGCCCACGCTGTTTGCGGGGAACAGGCTATAGACCCCTTTGGCAGTAAGAAGCCCCTCCTCCACAATCTGATTGAGTAGGATTTGCGCCTCTTCGTACAGTTTACGCGCCGTCTCACCTACCACCGCGTCCTCTAAGATGGCGGGATAGCGTCCGTGTAGTTCCCACGTATGGAAGAACGGCGACCAGTCGATAAAAGGAACCAACTCCGCAAGGCTCTGGTTCTCGATAACGTGAACACCGAGTGTTTCTGGTGTGGTAACAGCGTCGGGTGTCCAGTCGATTTTGGGTTTTCGGCTACGTGCTTGTGCTACGGTAAGCAGGTTTCTCTGCTCTTGCCGTGCGGCGTATTCCGTGCGAAGTTGCTCCTGCTTGGTGCGCGTCGCCTCTATAAACTCCGTCTTGAGGTCGGGGCTAATGAGGCTACTTACCACCCCAACCGCACGAGAGGCATCCATCACGTGTACTGTGGGTTGAGCGTACTGGGGCGCGATTTTTACGGAGGTGTGGGCGTTGCTGGTGGTTGCCCCGCCAATCAGCAGGGGTATCTGAAAACCTTGCCGCTCCATCTCTTTTGCTACGTGTACCATCTCGTCTAGCGAGGGGGTTATCAAGCCGCTAAGACCGATGACATCCGCGCCTACTTCCCGTGCTACCTGTAGAATTCTGTCGCAGGGAACCATAACCCCAAGGTCGATGATTTCGTAGTTGTTACAGGCGAGAACCACGCCAACGATGTTCTTACCAATGTCGTGAACATCGCCTTTTACCGTTGCCATAACCACTTTCCCCGCGCTACTGCTTCCTCCAGAGGCGGCTTTCTCCGCTTCCATATAGGGCATAAGCACCGCAACGGCTTTCTTCATTACCCGCGCCGACTTCACCACTTGGGGTAGGAACATCTTCCCTGCCCCAAAGAGGTCGCCCACGATGTTCATACCCGCCATAAGCGGTCCCTCGATTACAGAGAGGGGGCGGGGGTACTTTTGGCGCGCCTCTTCGGTGTCTGCCTCTACATAGTCGGAAATCCCTTTTACAAGGGCGTGGCTCAACCGCTCTTCTACCGTTCCAGACCGCCACTCTTCTTGTACTACCTGCTTTTCGCCTTTTACATCTTTAACCGTTTCAGCAAAAGCAAGGAGACGTTCGGTAGCGTCTGCTCGGCGGTTCAGAAGTACGTCTTCCACCAGTTCAAGAAGGTTTTCAGGTATCTCTGCGTAGACCGCAAGTTGCCCCGCATTGACGATTCCCATGTCCATCCCCGCTTGAATGGCATGGTATAGGAACGCGGCGTGCATGGCTTCGCGCACCACATTGTTGCCTCTAAACGAGAAGGAGATGTTGCTCACCCCCCCGCTCACCTTTGCGTGGGGTAGGTTGTGCTTTATCCAGCGCGTCGCCTCGATAAAGTTGACGGCGTAGTTGTTGTGCTCCTCGATTCCGGTGGCTACGGTGAGGATATTGGGATCGAAGATAATATCTTGTGGCGGAAAGCCTACCTGTTCAGTAAGAATGCGATAGGCGCGTTCGCAGATTTCGGCTTTACGCTCGAAGGTATCTGCTTGCCCCTGTTCGTCAAACGCCATCACGATAACTGCCGCGCCGTAGCGTCTAATGAGAGTCGCTTGCTCAATAAACTTCGCTTCCCCCTCTTTCAGACTGATAGAGTTGACGATACCCTTGCCTTGCAGACAGCGTAGCCCCGCCTCAATCACCTCCCACTTAGAGGAGTCTAGCATCACAGGAACCCGTGCGATTGCATCGTCCACCCCTATCAGATTAAGGAACTTGGTCATTGCGTCTGCGCCGTCCAGCATCCCCTCATCCATGTTGACATCTATCACTTGTGCCCCATTCGTTACCTGCTGTTGCGCCACACGTCCCGCCTCCTCGTAGTTACCCGCAAGGATGAGTTTGGCGAACTTGGGCGAACCGGTGACGTTGGTGCGTTCTCCTACATTGATGAAGTTGCTTTCGGGGCGAACGGTAAGAGCCTCCATACCGCTAAGGCGCAGGTAGGGTTCAACAGGCTTGGGTTTGCGGGGAGCAACACCCTCTACCGCCTCTGCAATCTGGCGTATAAATTCGGGGGTCGTGCCGCAACAGCCCCCTACCATGTTTACCCAGCCGTTTACTGCCCATTCGCGAATACTTTTTGTTACCTCTTCCGGTCCCATTGTGAAGCCGGTAGGCGAGAGTCTGTCGGGTAGTC
>OMJJ01000306.1 GCA_900299305.1 bacterium
AGAGGGGGCAAAACCAGACGGAATCTCCCCTCAAAAGAGCAAAGGGTTCGCACTCAACAATCTCTTTAAGACAGTAAAGCCGGAGACGATAGCCCTCGCGCAAGGTAAGCAGGGCGCACCTTTACCGCTACTACAGGGCGGAGAACCCTCCAGCATAGGAAGCAGTACCGCAACGTTTCAGGCATTCCCAAGTAGCGCACTAGAGAGAATAGGCATCAGCCTCTCCCTCGAAAAGACGGTACAGCCAGAGGTGACACCGCTAAAACCGGTAACAGCCACTCCTACAGGAGCCACCTCGATACCCGTAATCGCCGCTACAGAAAAAGCCTCTTTGGGGCAAGAGCAGAGCGATAAGCAAGAGGCAAAAGAGAGACGTTCGGAAGCTGTAGTAAGCGTAGGTACGCACAAAACAGAGATTACACCCACCGAGAAGTTTGTAATGCCCAGTAGTACGGCAAACACAGTCAAAGAGGCGGCTCCCTCCCAACCCACGCGGCTTAATGTGGTAGAGCGGATGCAGTTGGTAGAGCAAGTATCTCGAAAACTAGAGACCATGCGCCTACAAAACGGAAATGGTGAGATGAACCTCCGCCTAAGACCCGACCACCTCGGCGAGATACAGATTCGGATAACCTCGAATGTAAATGGTGTAACTGCCCGAATTGTAGCGGATAACGCGCCCGTTCAGCAGACACTCGCCGAAGCAAAAGAGCATCTGCAACGCGCCTTAGAGAATCGGGGTCTCTCGTTAAACGGTTATGAAGTTTCGTTACAAAACTCGTTTTCAGGAGGGCAACCCCAAAGACAGCAGTACGAGGCGGCGCAAACCCGCTTCCAAACACGGGGTACTCGTAGCCGCTTCCAAGTGGAACGCAAGGAAGCCGCGCCCACTGCATCCGTAGCCGCTACCCGCACGGTAGTCCGCGATTCGCTCTCGCGCCTAGACTACTCTGCATAACCTAACGAAAGGAGGCAAACAGCCATGCCAGTAGGTTCCGTAACCAACACCAACGGGGTAGACCCCTCTATCGCCAAAGTGGTGAACGGCAGTAACAGCAAGATGGATCAGAACACCTTCCTAAAACTGCTTGTTACCCAGATGACACACCAAGACCCGCTGAACCCGCAAGACCAGAGCCAGATGCTCGCGCAACTCGCGCAGTTCTCGCAAGTAGAGAGCCTAAACAACGTACAAGATGGGCAGTCCAAAATACAAGCCACCGCGCTACTCGGAAAAACGGTTGCCGCCAACATTATACAAAACAACGTCCCGCAGTACGTAAAGGGCGTAGTAACGAACGTGAAGTTCGACTCTAATGGGATTTCGCTCACGGTACAAGGGGTAAACAGCCCCATCCAGATGAGCGACATCACCAGTGTACAAAACTAAGGAGGCAGAGAGATGCAAGACCCGAAAATAAACGCCTTGCAAGACGCACTTCTCACCTCACGCCTACAACCTACCAAGCCGCAACCGCGTCCGCAACACACTGTTACCAACGGAGAAAAACCCTCGTTTGCAGAGATGTTGCGCTCTCAGCAGGGGCTGGCTCCGCAAGCACCTAACGGAGAACTCAAGTTTTCGGCACACGCCCAAACCCGCTTGCAGTCTCGGCAGATAGCACTCCAACCCGCACAGATGGAGCGGCTAGAGGGAGCTGTACAAAAAGCGGCAAGCAAAGGCTCACGCGATAGCCTTGTGCTTATGGACGATATGGCGATGGTAGTCAGCGTGAAAAACAGAACGGTAGTCACGGTAGTAGACAGAGACAACATGAAGCAGAATGTCTTTACCAACATAGATAGCGCGGTTATCGCGTAGTTTTCTTTACTTAAAGCAGGCTGGACTGACGTTGAGAAACGCGGAAGCCTGATAGCCTCTCTCGATGGAACGACAGAGGGGCACACTCATTCGATACGGAGGTCATAAAACCATGTTGCAAGCAATGTTCGCCGGCGTAAGCGGGCTTTCGGTACACCAAACCAAACTCGATGTGATTGGTAACAACATCGCCAATGTAGATACCACTGGTTTCAAGGCGGGGCGCGTTACGTTTGAAGACCAACTCTCACAAACCCTACGCTATGCCGCAGGTCCTAACGCAAATTTGGGTGGGCAGAACGCCAAACAGGTCGGCTTAGGGGTGACAATGGGGGCAGTAGATACCCTCCAAACACAAGGCAATCTACAGAGTACCGGCAAACAGACCGACTTGGCTCTACAAGGTAGCGGCTTCTTCCTCGTCTCCAACGGCTCTAATGTCTACTATACCCGCGACGGCTCTTTCGATTTAGACAGCGAAGGCAACATGGTAAACCCCTCGAACGGTCTTCATCTTGTAGGGTACACCGCCGACAAAGACGGCAAAATCGACACCACCCAGACGCTGGATAGCAAGAACGAAATTCAGATTCCGGTAGGTACACTTACCGCCGTAAAGCAGACCGAAAACGCGACCCTACAGGGCAACCTAAACCCCACCGACCCCGCAGGAACATGGACAACCTCGGTAAAAGTGTTCGACAGTTTGGGAATCTCGCACAACCTCACCTACAAGTTTAGCAAGTCGGCACTAGGCGGAACCCCTCCCACAGGTGCTACTGGTCAGTGGGACTGGACAGTGAGCGAGGGAACTACCTCTATCGCGAGTAGTACTACCGCCGGCAGTAGCCCCCTCTACTTCGATACAAAGGGCGCACTGGTCAATACCGACCCCATCTCTCTCAGCCTTACCCCTACCAATGGAGCCGCCCCCTTTACCGTAAAAGCGAACGTGGCAAGCATCTCTCAGTTGGCGGGGTCATCCAACGTTACTACTATCTCTCAAGACGGTTTTCCGGTGGGAACTCTCCAGACCTTCGCCATTGCACCCGATGGAGTTATCTCCGGTATCTTCACTAATGGGCAGACCCGTACTCTAGGGCAGGTCGCTACTGCCTCCTTCTCGAACCCCGCTGGCTTGGAGAAGCAAGGGGGCAACCTCTTTAATGTTTCTAGTAACTCCGGCTTACCGCAGGTAGGAGCCGCCGCCCAAAACGGACGCGGCAAAATCAGTACGGGCTATACCGAAATGTCGAATGTAGACCTCTCGAACGAGTTTACCAACATGATTGTCACCCAGCGCGGCTTTCAGGCGAATACCAAAATCGTCTCGGTGGTAGACGACCTCTTGCAAGAGATTATCAACCTCAAGCGGTAGTTCTTCCACAACCTCTTAGCCTTCCCCTAAAGCGTTGGGGGAAGGCATCTCTTTGAAAATAGAAACGAGTGGTTTTAGCAGGAAATTTTACGGGGGAGTCTTCCGATGATTAGAGTAACACGTCTTGATAAGAGCGAACTGATTGTAAACGCGGATTTGATAGAGTTTATAGAGCAGACACCAGATACCGTCCTCTCAATGATTACGGGGCGCAAAGTGCTTGTAAAAGAGAGCGTGGAAGAGGTTATCCACAAAGTTACCGAGTATCGGCAGAGAGTACCTATAATGGCTCCCCGCACCGATGGAACCCATATCCCTAACGAACTACTGGAGAGAGCCTAATGAGCGATTCCACCGTTCCCAAACCGAACCTAAGACAACAGACCGAAAGTACTCGCCCCCTCAACACCGCGCAGACCATCTATAGCGGGAAGCGCACCAACTTTGTGGATTTTGCTACCATAACGGGGGCGATGTTGGCCTTTGGTGCGCTGTTTGTTGCGGTGATATTAGAGGGAGGCGAACTCAAGTCGCTGATACACCTCCCCGCCGCCATACTGGTCTTTGGAGGGACGCTAGGGGCGGGTGTGATGAGTTTTCGTACCAGTACCCTCCAGCAAATTCCTGCCCTGCTAAAGCGCATCTTCGCAGAGCAGAGGCGTGATGTGGGAGAGGTTGTCCATCTCATTGCACGTTTCGCCGATAAAGCACGGCGCAGTGGGCTTCTCTCCTTAGAAGGCGACGTAAAGGCACTAGACGAACCCGTACTCAAACAGGGGCTTTTTCTTGTGATGGATGGTAGCGACCCAGAGACCATTCGGGATATTCTCTCTACCGATTTGCACTACCAAGAGTTACGTTTCCGCTCCGAAGAGAGTATCTTTACCACACTCGGAGGCTTTGCACCCACACTCGGAATTATCGGAACGGTTATGGGCTTGATACATATGCTGGCGCAACTAAACGATCCCGGCAAGATGGGGCCCCTTATCTCAGGGGCGTTTATCGCTACTCTGTACGGTGTTACCAGTGCCAACCTCGTTTTTCTACCCATCGCGCACAAACTAAGGGCTATTGCCGCCGAAGAGATACTGCTTCAAGAGGTCATGATAGAGGGGGTGCTTGCAATACAGGCGGGTAACTCGCCCCGTGTGGTTGAGGAGAGGCTGAACTCCTACATCTCCCCGCGTCTTCGAGACATGGCTCTGCACCAACGCGGAGGAGGTACGCGATGATACGCCGCCCCGCAACCCTGCCCTCCAACAACGAACACCTAGACCGCTGGCTCCTTACCTACGCCGATATGATAACCCTGCTCACCATCTTCTTTCTGTTGCTCTATTCGATGTCGGTGGTGAGCAGGGGTAAGTTTTCGTCGTTGGCGGGGTCTGTGCGCTCTTCGCTTAGTACCGCAAAGCCCTCTATAACTTCGGGGGGGACGGGTATTCTGCCCGGCTCTTCCCAATCGCAAAGTTCCGAGCAAAATTACGTGGCAAATATGCAAAACCTGAATGAATATATGGAACAACATAAGTTGAAGGATAGAGTGAGTGTGGCACAAGAGACACGCGGAATCGTGATTTCGATGTTGGCGGACAATATGCTCTTTACGCGGGGCAGTGCAGAGGTACAAGTTGCCTCTGCGCCCATGCTACAAAAAGTAGCGCAACTGCTTCGTTCGGTAAAGAACACCGTTCAGGTGGAAGGGCATACCTGCGACCTACCCATCAAGACCCCGCAGTTTCCCTCGAACTGGGAGCTCTCTACAGCAAGGGCGGGGGCAGTGGTGCGGGAGTTTACCGAAAATCATGGCTTAGAGCCGACCCGCTTTCGAGCGGCGGGGTACGCCTCCATCCATCCCGTTGTGCCAAACACCTCCGATAGTAACCGCTCTCGCAACCGCAGAGTGGATATTGTCATTATGAAGTCGGAGAGCCAAAAAGAGGCAGAGGTACTCAGACGCGCAGAGTTAAACCGCGTCCTGATAACACCCGCCCCGTCACTCTAACCCGAACACAAGGAATAAAGGACGTTTCAGGGAGGATAGAGAGAGATGTCAGAACACGCAGCACCTGCCGCAGAGGGCGCACCCGAAGCCAAAAAGAAAGGGGGCAAACTGCCCCTGATGATAGGCTTGGTTTTGCTGATTATAGGGCTATCGGTTGCGGGTAAAGTGGTACTAGGGGGCAAAAAAGAGGAGACTAAAAAGACCTCGAAACACAAAAAGTCCTCTGATGATGAAGAGACGAAAGCCGATAAAAAGGGTGAAGCCTCCGCTCATGGAGAGAGCGCAAGCAACTCTGATGAAGAGGAAGAGGAGTCGGATTCCGAGCCACCCGAAGAGTATATCGCGTTGGACCCGGAGTTTACGGTCAACCTCTCTGGTGGTGGAGACCACTACCTAAGAACGATGATATCGCTCGGTGTCAAAAAAGGCTACACCAAAGCCCAACTGGAACATCATATCGCGCCGCTTCGTGATCAGATAATCCAGATTTTAAGCACAAAAGACATTAAAACGCTTAACAGCCCTGATGGAAAGAAGAAACTCAAAAAGGAGTTACTCAAGAAACTGAACAAGTGTTTCCATGAGGAGAAAGGGCGCGTGATACTAGAGGTCTGCTTTACCGCGTTCGCGACCCAGTAGAGGCTACAAAATAGAGAGAAGAGTGAAGTTGGGTAAGAGCATATTAACAAGTATGCCTTACCCAACTCTATTTTTTCTGGCACAGAAAACGCCTAACAAAATCAGGAAGACAAAATAAGTGTCTCCTAACCCTATCACAAATGACGTGGAAGTAGTGTACAATCGTGGTGAGGAGAGAGTCCATACAAAAGTTTCTACCACCCACCAAAGAGAAGAGCGTACTCCCCATCATGCCTAATCAAGAAGCAAACGAGATGGTCGTTTTGTCACACATACAGGTTGCGCCGATTGCAAAAGCAAAAGAGCAGGGGCTAGAGAGCATCACCCTATCGCTCGACCTTAATCTTACGCAGAGTGAAGTGCGTTTGGAGGCAGAGGGCATCCTCTTGCCCGACGGTCAACGCCTAAACTGGGAACAGCTCCGTGAAATCACCAAGCAAGACAAATCCTGTTATGTGGTTCGGGAGAACGAGTTAGAGCGTGTCCACTACTACTCCCCGCGCTTCCAACGAGTCTATAGCCTCTACCCCACCGAACGCGCCCCTACCATGCTACTCGCCAGTTTCCCCATGCACCGTATCAAGGGGATAGACCCCCAGGAGGACACACGCCGCAAAATAGAGGCTATCGCACCGATACACGGGCGGGTACTCGATACCACTATGGGGCTAGGCTATACCGCGATAGCGGCGGCGCGTTCCGCCTCGTCGGTACAGACCATCGAACTAGACGCAACCGTACTAGAGGTAGCACGCCGCAACCCATGGTCGCAGGATCTGTTTATAAACCCCAAAATCACCCACACGGTTGGGAGTGCCGCCGACATCGTGCCAACCCTCCCCGAAGAGTCGTTTCACTTTATTCTGCACGACCCCCCAACTTTCAAACTCGCGGGGAACCTCTATTCGGAGGTGTTTTACCGCGAACTGTTTCGGGTGCTAAAACGAAACGGGAGACTGTTTCACTACGTAGGAGATTTGGAGAGCGCACACGGCTCTAGTACGGTGCGCGGGGTGATTCGTAGGTTGCAAAATGCGGGTTTTAAGCGTGTTACCAAAGCCACGGAGGCGTTTGGGGTAGTCGCTACAAAGTAAGGAGGAGACCATGCGACAAGTGTTTCCCATCATTCCCTCTAGTAGTGGGGTTATCTGGTTCTACTGTATCTTTTCGTTTCTTATGTTGGGCTTTATTGTGTTTATGGGGTACGTCTGCTTGGGTGCGCGGAGGGCGCGGTTCGAGGTTTCAGAGAGCGCACTCAAGATTTCGGGGGCGTTGTATGGGCGCACCATCCCCCTAAGCGACATCGACGGCGAACTCGCAAAACCCGTAAACCTTGAGGTGGATACCCAGTATCATCTGGTAGCACGTACCAATGGCTCTGGGCTACCCGGATACTCTGAAGGGTGGTTTCGGCTAAAAAATGGGGAGAAGTGCCTCGCCTTCGTAAGCGACAAAACTCATGTTCTGTATGTACCCACGCGCAAAGGCTATGTGGTGATGATGAGCGTGGAACACCCTGAGTCTCTACGAGACGCTTTACGGCAACACCCGTAACCGGACTCGAATTTTCTAACGGTTTACGAAAACATATCAGGTGCTATAGGCACTTCGCTAGCATCTGTATCCGACGACTCCTCTGTCATGCGCTTCAAAACAGCGTCAGCACTACTTACCGAGGCTTCAAGATAGGGTCGCAACGCACACTCAAAACGTATCATAGTATCTACCATTGCCTCGAAAAAACTGCCCCAGGTACTCTCATCTTCTAATTTGACCGTATCTCTTAATGTCTTTGATATTCCGCAGGCTCTGTTGTTTGGATTCTCCTTCCACTCCATCTCTTCGCCGAAGGTTTTCTGAATAGCCTCCTTCTTAGATTGTAGGGCATGGAATACCGCTTCATTATACTCTTTGCCCAAATTTGGCTTATCTATATACAAATAGACTGCACCTTTCCCTCGTGAAAGACTGTACCCTAAACTGTAAACACCAAAAAGGTCGGCAGAGGTTGCTATCCAGTTTCCCTTACCAGTAGATAAGCTCCTGTGAAGAGGTGTTCTAGTCCGTGCATACTCAAGAAGCCTTCGCCAAAACTCATTATAAAGACTATTGGAGGTTTCCTGGTCTCGTTTGATTTGCCCTGCCTCCCTCGTAGCCTCACTTGGTCCAGTAATAACCGTAAAAACCGGTGCAGGTGCAGAATCATTGATGCGTATCGCCTCAACCTTAACCAGATAAAAAGAGCCATTGTTTGCTTCATTTAGCCACTGTATCGCTTTGACGTACTCTGGGCGTGGTTCTGAGACTATCCATATCGCTTGTTTTGCCCCTACCATCGCCACATACGTAATCACTTTTCCTAAGTGGTCGTGATTGCTTCGCTCTAACTGATTTTCAATGACAACAAGTTCTCCAGAGGCATTGGTTGCAATCAAGTCAACAAAGAAATCTCCCACAGGTTGCTCCCTCTGCTCTGAGGAGAGCTCTATGTTCAGTGTATCGCTCAAGACATCCAGATTCTCTTGAAGCCATTTTGTAAAATCGAGGGCTTCATGTCTCCAGACCTCTCTTAGCGGAACGTGTACAATGCGTCCTATATCACTCACTCTATTTCCTCCCCATCACCTTCACCTTCGCTCTTCTGTTGTCAAGATAACCGCGAAGCACTATAAAGCCCTCTTACAAGGAAGCTGTGAATCAAACACTTTTAGCCCTCCTGAAATCGCTTTCAAGAAGGCAATCGGCACTCAAAACAGGTTTCCGAGATAAGAACCGTTACAAACGATAGGCGGCGCGGCATCTTACGGGTGAGGCGTGATGGCTATCACCGTAATCGCGCCCTTTTCCGCACCATAGAACCAGAAAATACGGTAGGCGGCGGGAGTGTTGTTCTCGACATACGATTCAAAGACCTTCTCGCCATGCGTGCCCGCGAGAGCCGTGTAGGCGTGGGTATTCAAGCCCGGATGCCGCAGATTCGTTTCCATCAGTCCCAGCGTCTTCAAAACCTTTTGATGTTTGGCAGGATTCGCCTTTGCAAGAGCGTCCAGTTGGCTCCGCGCCTCGTCTGTCAGCAGGATGCGCGGCATTAGTCTTCCAGTTCCAACTCAGCGAACTGCGCGAACGAGCCGAGGTCGTGCGTCTTGCCGTTCGCGGCATCGGATAGCCCGCGCCGCACCGACTCCATCGCTTCCGGGTTCGCGTAAAGCCACGCCTCTCGCTCCGAGATGTCCGCAATCGGAACCAACAGTATCTCGCCCTCCGCATTCTGGCTTACCCGATACTGCTTATTCTGAACGGTATGCCCCAGAGTAATCCGCCCTCTATAGTCTGCGGCGGCTCTGGGTTTAATCACCTTGAAACTGGATGGCATGATACAACCTCCCTCATCCCTTCGAGTACGCGGGTTTAGAAGACATACTCACTTTCTTGAGTATACACGCCATTGGGATGGAGTGTCAAGATTGAATTCAGGCGGATAAAACGCCCCCGTATTGCGGCGATACCGGTGTATCAGGGATGCTTAGTTAGACGGCACAGCGAAGGCTATCTGATTCAGGTTGAGAGGCGACAGTTTTCAACCCGCGAGCACCCTCGAAGAGAGAAGACTGTCGGGCATCTTCTTCCACCATCTTTCGCCGAGCTATCGGGTCGCGCAAATAGGGATTCTTTTCTGCCAGTGAAGCCATGATAGCCCCCTTTCCTCTCTACTATACCCCGCATAGCCATGCTATCTCAACAGGCATGCCGCCTCCCCGCCCCCCACAACGCCCTTCAGGGTTCTTGTACCCGTTCTGAATGTAGTGGAAGAACTTGCGGAGTTCGTTGAGTCCGCAAGAGGCACAGTTCTCTCGTTCGAGGAACCACACCAGTTTCTTGAGAAGATTGCTACGAAAGGTGATTGTATTAGGGGAGTGCTGGTCAATCTCGCAAGACAGGAGCCAGCCTTCGGTGTAGGTTTTCAACTCTGCAAGAGAGATGTCACTACCCGAATTGGTACAAGGAAGCGATCTTTTCATCATCTACCGTCCTTTCTGTGGAGGAAAAAGGACGTTCAGACAGACAAGAAAGCGATTATATTGAGATAAGAACCACTACAAACGATAGGCGGTACTGGATTTGAACCAGTGACCTCTTCCGTGTCAAGGAAGCGCTCTACCCCTGAGCCAACCGCCCCTAAAGAGGATATGAAGTGGAGTTTTTATTTTACACCCTATGCCCCTCCTTGTCAACATAAATCTTTCCTCTCGCCTATACCAAAGTAGACACCAATAAGAAAAAGCCCCCTCTCCGCAAGGAAAAGGGGGCTTTACTCTTCTGTTGCCTCTTAGCGTTGGTTGGCAGTCCCGACGTATAGGCTAGGAGCCAGTGTCTGGTAGAATAGGTCGGTGCTACGCCCTCTTGTACTCGACCAGAAGACCCACAACTTATCTTGCAACGGGTCTTTGAAGGCAGAAATCTGACCTTCATTCACGGCGGTATCCGACGGCATAATCACCTCTGGAGAGGTCTCGTACACCGTAAAGGCGAGGCTGTTGTTCTGCGGGGCGGCAGGGTCGGGATAGGTCTGCGCCGAGGTACTTATCTCGTCGCTCCACGCTACCCGGTAGGTCAAACTAACGTTACCCGCACCAACGTTTCCGTTCGAGGTGGGCTTGTAGTTGACCGTCACCATGCGCCCTTCGTCTACCTCCGTAAAGTAGACTCGACCACGTACATAGTCTACTTCATAGGGTCCCACATTGCCCGCCACCGTTAGAGACGCTATCTGCTGTGCGCCGTTCGAGTCGGGCGAGGTGAGTGCCACAGGGCGAGGTAGCCGCGCCATCAGTCGCATCGACTTGTAGTAGATGGTGCTACGTACACTGCCTTGCGCGTCGGTTTTGCGGTAGAGTACCCACATTCTGTCGATAGTAGGAACGCTACTGCCCACATTGCCCATTACGCTCGGAGCCGAGTACGCCAGCCGTGGGTTGGGCATACGGTCAAAGAGTACGACAGGACTGTAGTGGTTGCCTACAGAGGTCTGTCCGGGCTTGCTTCGCAGTACAGGGTCGATGGGGGTATAACCGCCCAACCCTGCGGTGCGAATCAGGTTACTCTCATCTCGCGATACGTTCATTCGCATCATACGCGGGAAGTAGGAGACGATAACCGCGTCGTTTGCGCCGGGAGTCACGTTCGGGAACGTCACCGTACCTGCCGTAGTGTCTACCGCCATCTGCCCACCCAGACCGGAGTCGAAGTAGAGCAGACCTGCGTTTGTGTCGTACCGCCCGTTCTGAATGGTTCCGTCTCCGCGACCATTGAGAAGCGTGATAGCCCCTGTGTTGTTCTTGAGTATCTCTACCTTGATAAGACCATCACGGTCATTCGAGCGTAGCCAGTCGGCATCTCGTGATACGTAGGTGTTGGATGCTCCTACGCGGCTCAGGGTCTCTTGTACCACGATAGGTAGCGGCATCAGTTCCAACGTACCGTCCGTGCGGTTTAACTTATAGCGGCTCATTACGATTTCGACGGTGCTTCGGTTCTTGAGCATCCCCGTATAGGCAAGGTCGATAGCGTCTACGGTAGGCGCACCGGCTTGTGTAAAGTCGGTAACACGGCGATAGACAGGATAGGGGTCGCTCTGCCATACCAGTCCGTTGGGTACTACCAGTTTGCGGTCTCGGCTCCAGTTGGTAGGTGAGAAGGTGCTACCCGGATTTGCGGTGTTGGTATTGTAGTACAGACTGGTCTGCCCACTGCGTCCTGCATACCAGAACAAGAACAAGAAGTTCTTGGCGGGGTTGCCACCAAACGCAGGCAGTTTTAGGTAGAGCGGTCTTGGACTCGACTTGGGTAGGCTGGGGTCGCTTAGGAACGACATGGGCGTACCCGGCACTCCATCCACCAA
>OMJJ01000307.1 GCA_900299305.1 bacterium
GACATGGCAGCCGGAGGGCGCCAGAGCAGGATCGGCAGCGGACGGAACCGTCACCTCCATCACCAACTCGATACCCGAACGCACCTCCGCCCCGCAAAACGCCATAAGCCCCGCTCCAAGCCCACCTGCCGCCCCCGCACCCTCCCGCTCTGCCACATCCGCCCCAAGTTGCGCTCTAAGCACCTCCCCGTAGTGCCGCAACGCCGCATCCAGTATCGCAACATCCTCCGCATCTGCCCCCTTCTGAGGTCCATACACAGCACTCGCACCCTCCGAGCCACACAGCGGATTATTCACATCACACGCAACCATCACCCGCACCGTCTTCGGTAGCCGAAAGCCAGACACATCCACCCTGCTCAACCTCTCAAGGCTACTACCCCCCAGCGGTAACTCCTTCCCCTCCCTATCCAGCAACCTAACCCCCAAAGCCTGAGCCATACCCGCCCCACCGTCGTTCGTAGCACTCCCTCCAATCCCGATAAGCAGTTGCGTACACCCCGCCTCTACCGCCGCAAGCATCAGTTGCCCCGTCCCAAAGGTCGAGGTCGTGCGCGGAGAGCGTTCCTCTCGCCTCAAAAGCCGCAACCCATTCGCCTCTGCCATCTCAATCACGGCGGTATTTTGCCGTTCGCCGCCAAGCCTACCCCAACGCGCCAAAACTGCCCTGCCAAGTGGGTCGCGAACCTCTGTAGTCGTAAGCGTCCCCCCCGTTGCCGAAACCAGAGTCTCCAAAGTACCATCCCCCCCATCTGCCAGCGGAGCAAGCACAGGGCGCAACAGAACGCCATTGGGGAGCCTTCCCACACGCAAAATTCCTTCCTGCATCGCAAGAGCGGTACGGTGCGCGGTAAGGCTCCCCTTAAAGGCGTTCGGTGCAAGAAGAATGTTGAGTACTCTCTCCTCCTGCCCTGTTATCATGGTAGCAGTCTATCCACTTTGGTAATCGCTCTTGCCATAAGTCGGGCGTGGTGCGTCGTCATACGCATATTAAACCCAAAACGCAGAGCACGGTTCAGGATGTCCAGCGACTGCGGACACATCTCTGGAGAGTAAAACACATCGCCTCCCTGCTCCAGATAGTGCGGGTCGTTCCAAGGATAGCCCGTAGTGTGTGGACTTGCCTTCTCCAGTACCGAATCCCAATAACGATAGATGTGCCTATCCGGGAACCCCGCATTGTGCGCCGTTCCGCAAGAAAGCCCCTCCGCCCTCAATGCCTCCGAATAACGCTTCGCCATCTCCGAGGAGTGGCAGATAATCGCCGCACTCACTCCGCAGTCACCCTCTGGGTCATCTACGTGCTGAAGCACAAACCCACGCGGTGTACCCCCCTCCCGAATCTCCTCAAGAAAAGCGGCTTTCAGGCTACGAGTATGTGTCAAAATACCCTCCAACTTACGCAGTTGTACCCGTGCCATAGCCCCCATAATCTCGCTAGGGCGGTAGCAGTTCGCCGAGAAGGGCGGGGTGTGCCACGTCGTCTGTCCTGTCTGGTCTTTCATCCACATGGGTAGGGCGGGGTCGGAAGCAAAGCAAGCACGCTCGAAAACCTCATAGTCATTCGTAAAAACCAGCCCACCCTCACCGCAAGTAAGCACCTTAAAGTAGTTAAAACTCCACTCTCCCACATCGCCCAAAGTACCCACCATCTTACCAAAATACTTGCCCCCAATACACTGAGCGCAGTCCTCAACCACCTTCAAGCCATGCCTTTTTGCCACATCCAGCAGGTCATAAATACGCCCCGGAACCCCCTGCATATAGACCGGTATAATCGCCTTCGTGCGCGGCGTTATCTTCTGTTCCACATCTACCGGGTCAAGCCCCAACGAGGTATCTATCTCCGCGATAATCGGAACCGCCCCCACCGCGACCACCGCCGCCGCCGTTGCAATATAGGTATAAGCCGGTACAATCACCTCGTCCCCCGGACCAATCCCCAAGCCAAACAGGGCGCACACCAGTCCACTCGTCCCCGAATTCACCATCAAACCGTTCTGTACCCCAAGCACCTCACACGCATCCCGCTCAAACGCTCGTACCTGACTATTCGGGTTATGCCGAAACAGGGCTTTGCTACGCAACACCTCCGTAATCGCTGCAATCTCCGCATCGTCAATACTATCCGCTCCTGGGCCACCGCTAAAAGCGGGTATCGGCTCCGAAATCACCTTCTCACCGCCGTCCAGCGCCAGTAGTTCTCTCGTTGTCTCCAGTACGCTCATAGTTATCACCTTTCGCGCTTTCGTTGCGCCCCCTAATCTACAGGTATCTTCCCGCAAACCAAGCAAAACTCCTGCCCCCAACCAAACTCACAAGCAAAAACCCACAGAATTGTAGCTGCTTGCTTTACAAATAGGGCGGGTAACGGCTATACTTTGAGAAGTAATCTATTTCTCACATACCACGCTTTTTATACCCGCTCTTCGAGGAGAGATAAATCCATGCCCACGCAGTCACAAGTCAGCGAAGTCAGAGAAGACCACTGGACAGAAGGTCTTGCCGCCATGATACTAGGAGCCGTCGTCACCATTAGCGGATTACTCCTCCTCTATCTCAGCAGATACTTCACCATCAAACCCGTCTCTGTAAAAAACTTCATCGAATTTCTCATCTCCGTAGGAATGTTTTGCGGGGGGCTACTCATCAGTAAAGGCTTAAACCGACTTACAAAAGGCTTAGGCACATTCACTTGGGGTATCGTCATTATCGTCGGTATGGTCGTTGTCTACACCTCCACCTCCTTCTGGGTTGTAGGAGACTACCTCATCGCAGGGCAGTTCCTTATCGTGGTAGGAATACTCTTCGGCTTGCGCGTCACCTATCAAGGCAACAAAATCATGCGCCAAGACTCAAGCACCGCAAAATATAAAGAGACCTGCCCCTACTGCGACAAAGAGAACACCTTCTTCCAATCGCCCACCCAAGACTGGGACTGTGACTACTGCCACCGTAGCGTAAAGTACGAAGACGGCTACATGGTTCCCGTCACCATCGTGCTATGCACCGCCTGTCGTGCAGAACACCGTGTACCCGTCAACGTAAAACGCTACCTCTGCGACCAGTGCAACCGCCCCCTCAACATCACGGGAGACCTACGCGGCGGAACCGCCGTTATCGAAGTAGAAGACCAGATGTTCCAAAACTTCGATGTTCTCCTCGTCGCTTATGACCGTAGGTTGGAAAACGAACTCGCCTTCAAAATCCAAAACCTCCTCGTCGTCAACATGATAGAGGCGCGGCGTATGATAGGAACCATCAACACTCAAACCCCACTTATCGTAGGCTACAACCTCCCAGAACGCAAAGCCGACGCAGTACGCCGAGACCTACAACAAGTAGGCGGAACCGCTCGCCTACGACCCACAAAACAGTAGGATAACGTACTAAACAGCCAGATTCTCTCCCCTGGAAAGGGGTAGGGCTAGGGTGGGGTGGGTGCTAAACCCCTTTCCTACCTCAAAACACAAAATAAATACCCAAATGAGCCTTGTAAAGGGCAGCGGGTGCTAGGGTGGGGTGAGTGCCAACCCCCATAAAAGTAGAAAGAGACCGTGGATATACTCGTATACAGCACCGACTGGTGTTCCGACTGCGTTCGCTCCAAAGCCCTCCTAAAACGCGAAAAACTCCCCTTCAACGAAATAGACATCGAAGAGGTAGACGGCGCAGAAGAGGCAATGAAAACCCTCAACGGAGGCTCCCGCAAAATACCCACCATCCTCATACAAAGTGAGCAAGGGCGAGACATCCTCATAGAACCCACCGACCCCGAACTTCTGGCGGTACTACAACGCCATAAGACCTTATCGTAACCCTAACCAAAAAATACCCATTTGACAAAAACCACTTTCTTGTATTGCAACAACGCCATGTCGAATCAATAAAAGGGTCTGCCGTATTTGTCAGACCCTTTTTCCATGTCAAAACCATAACGTAACACACCGCCTCAATTCCAGAGCAGTGTGTAAACGGAAGAATAGTATTTGCGAAATACCTCACAAGACTGCCTTTAACACCGTCCCTCCTGCGTCGGGGAGGGATGTCCGCAGGACAGGGAGAGGTTCCATAACGTAACACACCGCAAGGAGAAAACACCATGCCCAGAACACGCATCTACCAAACCAACGCCGACAGACAACGCGCCTACCGTAACCGAAAACAGGCAAAAGCCGCCCTAAAACAAGGAGACCGAGAAACATGGGCAACCCACGTACTCAAAGAGCAGTCCTGCCGACTAGATAACAAAAACTCCTTCACCATACACCCCTTCCAAGACCTCACCGAAGAGTTCAAAAAGATGTTCTACGGCGGAATCCGACTCATTTTCAGAGTATTCGAGGTCTGTACCACCGAATATCTCAAAAAACAGCCCCTAAAGTGCCTCACTGCCCTCCTCAAAGTCGCATGGCAAACCACCGAAAGGATGCTCCTCCTCTTCTACCGCCCCGGCAAAGGAGAAGACTTCATCCAACTCCCCCCCAGTTTCCTAAACTACCTCAGTGCCAACCGAGACGGGCTACCCACCCCCATTTTGTAACGCACTACCCACTTTTGGAGATTAAGGAAACCTTTTATCAGCAGTGCATTGCAAGTCTCCCCTTGTTTTTAAGGGGGAGATTTAGAGGGGGTCTCCCCCTTCCAGCAACATATACCTTTCAAAATGCACGATATAGTTGTGGGTTTTAATCTCAAAACTAACTATATAGCAAGAATAGCCACTCTCCCCTTTCTCCTGTTGTCAAACGGGGGAAAGGGCAGTGGGTGGGATAGGGGGCTACCACCCACCACCCACCTGCAACTATACGCCCGCAAAAGGTGTCCTAACTCAAAAAGGAACCAAACTTGAACATCGAAAACACAATTAAAAACCAAATAAAGCAAATAGAGCAACAAGAAGCAGTAAGCATCCTCTACGCTGTCGAGTCCGGAAGCAGAGCATGGGGCTTTGCCTCTCAAGACAGCGACTACGATGTCCGCTTTATCTATGCACGCCCTGTCAAAGAGTACCTACAAATCGCCCCGCCCCGCGACGTACTAGAGTACCCCCTACAAGGCAACCTAGACATCAGTGGATGGGACATTCTAAAGGCACTAAGGCTCTTCCAAGTCTCAAACCCGCCTCTCCTAGAGTGGCTCTACTCTCCCATCATCTACCAAGAGAGCGGCACTTTCGCGCAAGAACTACGTCTCCTAGCACAACAGCAAGCATCTCCGCAAAAGGTGTGCCGTCACTACTGGAGCATGAGCCACAACCACTACAAAGACACCATCAAGGGCAAAGAGGCAGTACGCAGTAAAAAGTATCTCTACGCGCTCCGCCCCATCATCTGCCTACGCTACATAGAGCAAACCACAACGCTACCCCCAACCTCTCTTTTAGAGGCAGTAGCCCAAATAGAACTCGCCATAGAGATAAGAGAGGAAGTCCACGCCCTCATCACCCAAAAACAAGGCAGTACCGAACTAGGCGAACAGTCTCCAAACACCCTCTTCAACGCTTTTATAGAGGCTGAACTATCCCGCCTAAACGACTGGATACCCCAACTCCCTCACAAAGAGAGTAACCAAACAGCACTAAACACCCTACTATGGCAACACCTAAACCTACTCTAAAACCCACTTATGAGTGGTGAGATTCCCTCCCCTTGTAAAGGGGTAGGGCTAGGGTGGGGTGGGTGCTAACCCCTTTCCTACATCAAAACACAAAATACATACCCCAATGAGCTGTTTTCAAGGGGGAGGTTGAGAGTGGGTGGGAATAGGGGGCTACAAACTCTTCAACCACAAAACAACACATTTAGGGTAAAATGCAAACAACCCCAATAAAGACAGAGGGCAAGAGGGAATCCCCTAATGAGACCACCAAAATCACTACTCATCATACCAATCTTTACGCTATGGGTCGCCTCCTCCGCAAGCGCAACCCCTGCCAACCGAAGCCTCCTAATGAAGCACTATGACCGCTTTCTCGTGCGCGGCTTGGCAAACTGCGCCACCTGCCATATACCCCAAAAAGCAGAACTCATACCCACCAGCCTAGCCAACTACCCGCACAACCCCTATGGGCAGAGGCTACTCAGTGTAGGAGCCGAACTCGCCAAAGCCGGCAAGAAAAACGACCTCGCCTCACGCATACAAGCCATTGCGATGGAAGACAGCGACCACGACGGCGTACCCAATGAAATAGAGATACTCTTAGGACACAACCCCGGTGACCCCAAAGACACGCCCACCCCCGAAGAACTCAAACAAGCAAAAAAACTCACCGCCGACTTCGCCAAATTCCTCAAAGGATACCACTGGCAACCCTTTGAACCCGTCAAGCGTCCCGCTCTGCCCACCCTGCCCCCAACCCAACAGAAGCGCGTTCAAAATCCAATAGACACTTTTATTCTCTCCGAACTAAACGCACGCGGCATCCCCCCTCAGCCCCAAGCCGCCCGTGCTCTTCTCCTCCGCCGCGTCACTCTCGACCTCACCGGACTCACGCCCACCCCCCAAGAGATACGCGCCTTCCTACAAGACCCCTCTCCCAACGCCTACGAAAACGTGGTAGACCGCCTACTCGCAAGCCCAAAATACGGAGAGCGATGGGGAAAACACTGGATGGATATATGGCGATACAGCGACTGGGCAGGGTGGGCAGACGGTGGGCAGATACGAGACAGCAAACCCCACATCTGGCGATGGCGAGACTGGATAATCGAGTCTCTCAACAAAGACAAGGGCTACAACCAGATGCTCCAAGAGATGCTCGCGGCAGACGAAATCGCACCCAACGACCCCGATACCCTCCGCGCAACCGGATTCCTCGTCCGAAACTTCAAACTCCTCAGCCGAGAGCAGTGGATGGAAGATGTGGTGGCACACACCAGCCGCGCCTTCATGGGTATCACCATGCACTGCGCCAAGTGCCACGACCATATGTACGACCCCGTCTCGCAAAAAGAGTACTACCGCTTCCGAGCCATATTCGAGACCCACAACGTCCGCACCGATAGGATACCCAACGAACCCAACCCCGACAAAGACGGGCTAGTACGTACCTACGACGCAGAACCCACCGCCGCAACCTACTTCTTCCCACGCGGTGACGAACGCCGACCTGACAAAAACCAGCCCATGCCGCCGGCAGTACCCACTGTTTTTGGGGGAACC
Organism: bacterium; assembly: GCA_900299305.1. GTDB lineage: Bacteria > Armatimonadota > Chthonomonadetes > Chthonomonadales > Chthonomonadaceae > CAIJLM01. Next base: position 7,165 of record OMJJ01000307.1, read on the forward strand.
TACACCGTTACCCCCATCAAACTACCGCGTACCGCCTACCTCCCAGACCGCCGCCCCTTCATCATCCAAGAGGCTACCACCGCCGCCCAAAAAGCACGAGAAGACGCAAAGCAAGCACTCGAAAAGGCAACCCCCGCTCAAAAGCCGCTCGCACAACACAACCTAGAGGTCGCCGAGTTGCGCCTCTCTATCCTAGGCTGGCAGGTACACCTAGAGGGCTTAGAAGACAACAACCTCAAGAACACCCCACAGTGGGAAGAGAAGGCAAAAACCCTCGTCACCCTACAACGCCGCCTAGCAAAAGCAGAGGCAGAACAAAAAGTAGAGAGCGCAAAACTAGCCCTCCTCGAAGCAAGCACCAAACCCACCCCAAAAGGCGGTAAAAACCCGCTACCAGACCCAAAAGCACAACTCGCAGAGGCGCAAAAGGCACTCACTGAGGCAGAAAAGGTACTCAAATCCCCCCTCACTACCGCCTACGTACCCCGCTCTACCCTCGCGTACCCCGCCGAAAGCAGTGGGCGGCGCACCGCGCTCGCGCAGTGGCTTACCGCCCCTCAGCATCCCCTTACGGCGCGTGTTGCCGTCAATCATATCTGGGCGAGGCACTTTGGAACGGGCATTGTACCCACCACCTCCGACTTCGGGCGCAACGGCAGAAAACCTTCCCACCCGCTCCTACTCGACTGGCTTGCCACCGAACTCCAGCGCAACCACTGGCAGATGAAGCCCTTGCATCGCCTCATCGTCACCAGCGAGGCTTACCGCCGCGCCTCCACCACAAGCCCCGAAGCCCAAAAACGCGACCCCGACAACATCACCCTATGGCGATACCCCTCCCGACGCATCGAAGCGGAACTGGTACGCGATAATGTGTTGTGGGTTTCGGGCGCACTAGACGAAACGATGGGCGGTGCAGACATCGACCACAACCTTGGACTAACCTCCCACCGCCGTAGCCTGTACCTGCGTACCGCCGCCGAAAAGCA
>OMJJ01000308.1 GCA_900299305.1 bacterium
CTAGTGCATTTGCCCTTTCTCCTGCGTGTAGCGGGGGAAAGGGTTGGGATAGGGGGCTGTAAGCAGTACAAGAGCCGCTAAGAGCAGACCCTACTCCTGTAGAAAGACAAAAACGCCCTTTTTGTTGGATACCACCACGTCCATCTTCCCATCTCTGTTCACGTCCGCAGTAGTGACCTGTGTTCCTACCCCTGAATCGTTGTCGATGAGATGTCTTACCCACTCCACTTTGCCGTTTACGCGCTTATACTCGTACCAGTAGAGGACGGCGGCGGAGTTTGGGTTGACATCTCCGTTTGGTCCGTGCGCCCAAAAACGCTTGCCCGTTACAAAGTCCATCTGTCCATCCCCATTAATGTCTGCCATTGCCATCCCATGCGACTGTGAGAACGAATCGTCTATAGTGTGCTGAACAAATTCGGTTCCGGTGGCGGTACGCCTCTGTTCAAACCACCACACCCCTACATTGTGCGCGGAGCTACACACCACATCGGGCAAGCCGTCTCCGTTTACATCCACCACATACATCTGGGCGCAAGCGGCACTAAAATTTGCCGGAACAAACTGCCAAGGGGACTGGTGCGGGTCTTTGGGGGCAAGCCAGTAGCCTCCGTTGCAGAGTATGTCGTTGCGCCCATCGCCGTTGATGTCTCCTACCCCTAACCCGTGCGAAAACCTCTGTGTGCCGGGGGCTTTGGGTAGGCTAACAACATGACGCTCCCACTCGTCTAGGGTTCCCTTTTTTGGCTCTATCCACGCCATCGTGTTGTCGTCTGCCATTACAAAAACGGAGTGCTTTTTGTCCAACAGGGGGGTAAAGGTAGGGCTTTCGTTGCAGGGGTTATCAGCAATCGGATGCTCTTTCCAAAAGCCTTCCTTATTCTTGGGGTTTTCGCGCCAAAAGGATTTTGTGCCGGGCAAGCCTATCACAATCTCATCTACCCAACCGTCATGGTTCACATCAGCGGTAAAGACAAAAAAAGCGTTGCTATAGCCGTGTGCGCCGTCGTACTTTCCCGGCTCTGCAATGAGGTGAGGCTTCCAGTTGGGGGCTTCGTACCATATCTCCCCTACCAGAATATCGGGCTTTCCGTCGTGGTTTACATCCGCTACGGCGCACCCCTCCGAACGAAATTCACGGTCTAGCACGATTTTACGGAAAGTAGGTTCGGGGTCTTGATGCTTTGCGGCGGCGGGACGCGGGTGCAGTGCCACACCCCCAATACCAAGCAGAGCAAGGGGGGCAGTAAGCCAAGCGAATAGGCGTAGTTTCACGTTAGTCCTCTCCTTTGAGCGGGGGTTCCAAGCCAACCGCCTCGAAGTCGGAAGGGCGGTCTAAATCGGTAGCAATCTCTGGATGTAGGCAGATAACCGCCCGTGCCTCCGTTCCCAATAGCCGTGATACCCGCGCCTCCAGTAGTGGCAAGGTGAGCAGCTTGGGGGAGATTAGTTGCGATAAGAGCAAGCGAAACACGGTTCCCATTCCTAACATAGACGCAAGGCGCAACGGGCTTTTTCGGGCGGCGTAGGCAGAGGCTATCCGTTCTCGTTGCGCTTTTAGGGAGGTGGGTTTTACGAGCATAAGGTTGCCGCCCGTAAACTCGCCCTCCTTCAGTTTCAGGCTGGTGCGTTTTACGTTGGGATAACGGGCGTAGCAGTTCGCAACGGGCACGATAGGATAGAGTATCTCTGCCCCGCTTGCTTGCGCGGTTTTGAGCGCGGCTTCCACGAACTCTGTAATCGTTTCGGGAGAGAGGAAGGGCAAGTCTGCCGTTGCAATGAGCAAGTAGGGCGCGTTTAAGGCAGGTTCGAGGCACGCGAAGACGTTCTCTACAAATCCACCCGAATCGGCTATCTGCTGATAATCACTGCTTGGCGGGACATTACCCACCACCGCAATCTGCCCGATACTCTCTGTCCCTTGTAACGCCTCTACCACCCTATCCAGTAGACGCTTGCCCTGCACCACCACCAGCGCACGGTTCTCTTGTCCCGTGAGTGCCTGCATTTCGGGCTTTGCTTTGCCCCCTGCAAGGATAGAGCAGGGGATTTTCTGCACGGTTCCGCTCAAGGTTTAGCCTGACTTTCGAGCGCACCACAAAGCGGCGTTACAGAGAATACGGCGCACATTGGGGTCGAAGTAGGTAGGGTAGGTTTCGTGTCCGGGACGGAAGTAGAAGACGCGCCCCGCCCCCTCTCCCTCTCCGATACCCTTACCGGGTCCGGAGGTAAAGCCCTCTGTTTTGCCGCGCCCTACCGTCCAACACGCTCCACTAGGGAAGTACTCACCGCCAAGCGGGAAGTAGGACTGTAGCACAAGGCACTGCGGAGGGGGAACATCGAAAGGTGCACCGTACATCTCTTCACGGTCTAGGGTAAAGTCGGAGACCCCTGCCGCGATGGGGTGACGGGGGGCGCAGACGGTTATCTCTTCGGTATCGGCGGGGGTGGTCTCTCGCCAACCGCCTTTAAGGTGTCCGGGGCACGCCAGCACCCACTGCAAGGTTTTGGAGTAGTGGGCAGAGTGGAGTGCGATATAGCCCATTCCCCGCTCGTGAACGTGGGTAAAGACGCGCCGCGCCGTCTCCTCCCAAACCTCGTGATGACGTGCATGACCCCACCAGAAAATCACATCCGTTTCGCTCAAAATCTCTTCCGAACAGCCCTGCTCCGGCATATCAATATTGGCAACCCGCGCCTGAATACGGGGGTCGAGAGCCTCTAGCCCCTCTGCTATCGCGCCGTTGATACCGGTGGGGTATATCTCTTTAGGGGCATGAGAGGGGTTCTCGTCCCAAACAAGCACACGTATCTTATCCATAGTAAAACCGTTCCTTTATTTGTGGTACTAAGGTAACTATTCACCAAACAGAGCCGAATCTCCTTGTAAAAAACGTAGGAACATGAGTTATAATAGAGTTGTTGTAACAAAGATTTTGGAGGAGTATTTCGCTATGCCGCCCAAAGACCCCGCTACGCCCATTTCGCGCCGCCGCCTTCTGAACGAAGCCAGTATCGGCTTCGGTTCGCTTGCCCTCAACTACCTCTTAGCGCAAGAGGCACACGCGCAAAACGCCCAAAACTTCCGTAAGCGTAAAGAGTTACCCAGCGCACTCTCTCCAAAGCCAACCATGTTCCCCGCGAAAGCGAACGCGGTCATCTTCCTCTTTATGCACGGCGGTCCCAGCCATGTAGACACCTTCGACTACAAGCCCATGCTCGCCACCTACAACGGCAAAACCACCGGCAACGGTAGAGCGGTACTCGCAAGCCCCTACCAGTTTTTGAGGCGCGGCGGCTCTGGTCTACCCATTGCCGAGATATTCCCCGAACTGGCTACCTGCTCCGACGATATGTGCCTTATCCACTCCATCTATAGCACTACCGGCAACCACACCCCTGCCTGCCTAGAGATGAATACCGGAAAGATACTGCCGGGCTTCGCCTCTATGGGCAGTTGGGTGACTTATGGCTTGGGAACCCAAAACCAGAACCTCCCCGCCTATGTGGTGCTACACGACGGAATGCCCTCCGGCGGCTCCTTAAACTGGAATAACGGCTACCTTCCTGCGGTCTATCAGGGGAATGAGTTTCACTCGCAAGGCTCTCCCATTCGTAACCTGCAACCTGCTTGGAAGCCCAAAGTTACTCAGCAGAGGGCAATTCTGGATATGTTGGCGGATGTGAATATGGATCATCTGGATTCGCATACCGGAGACAGCGACCTCGAAGCCCGTATCGCGGCGTATGAACTCGCGTTTCGGATGCAGATGCAAGCCCCCAAAGTGGTGAATGTAGATTTGGAGTCGAAAGAGATAAAGAACTTCTACGGACTAGACCGCCCCGAAACCCAAAACTTTGGACGCAAGTGCCTTTTGGCGCGGCGTTTGGTGCAGAATGGGGTGCGCTTTGTCGAGATTTTTCATGGCGGTTGGGACGCACATAACAACTTGGGGCAAGAACACCGCCGCCGCGGGGTAGAGATAGACAAGCCCATCGCGGCACTCCTAAAAGACCTCAAACAGTCGGGGTTGCTAGATACCACGCTTGTGGTGTGGGCAGGAGAGTTTGGGCGTACCCCCGCCGCTCAGGGCAATGGGCGCGACCACCATGCGGCGGCACATACCGTCTGGATGGCAGGGGGAGGCGTGAAGGGCGGTATCAAAGTGGGACAGACGGACGAACTCGGAGAGCAGATAGCCTCTGCCAAACACCCCATCCGCGACATTCACGCTACTATCCTACAGGCGTTGGGTATCGACAATCACCTGCTTACCTTCCTACATAATGGTCGCTTGCAACGTCTAACAGATACAGGCGGCTCGGTTATTCCGGGTGTACTCGCCTAGTTCTGAAAGTAGGAGATAGTACCACCATGCGGCTCAGGAATCCACTTCTGATAACAGTTCTCTTTTTAGGGGGGATAACCGCGCCTCTACACGCCCAGATAACCCTCACACAGCGGGTTATCAAAATAGAGCCTAAAGCGCGGCAAGTTTTGGATAGAGTAACCGATGCCTACCGCAAAGTCTCTAATCTCCTACTCAAAACCGAGTTCTATTCTGAAATGATACCCCTCGACAGCAACGGCAATGTGGTCAAGATAGAGCTGCCCATCGAGAAATCAGAGACTGCCCCTCCCGACAAAACCGCTCCCGATAAGAACTCCGCTCGCCAAAAAGTGCCGCGCTCCCTCCAACTCGCCTTCTCGCGCCCCAACCGCATACGCCTAGAGATGACCGACGCGACGAATGAGATGCAGCCCTACCTGTATCAGTGGGTATCGGACGGAAAGTATTTCTATAGCACCATTCCCGAAAAGAACTACTTCACCAAAGAGAAAGCCCCGCGTAGTTTCACCGACTTCTTCTATCTGCGCCACATGAACTTTACTTCGTGGGACATTCTGCTTTTGGTGGGAGTAGATGTGTTCGCCGAGTTCCTAAATATGATGGATAGCGTTACGATAGAAGGCACGGAGTCTATTAGGGGAGTACAGACCGACATTGTAAAGATGGAGTGGGCATCTCCCTATCAAGAGATTGTCTACCGCTTCTATGTGGGCAGAGAGGATAGCCTGTTACGGCGCGTTACGCAAGAGACCCGCGACACCACTGCCGGCAACGAACCCGGTAAGGTGGGCGGCGGCGACCCCTTCGACCAACTTAGCGACGTGGTACAGCCCAGTAATCCGGTATCTATTCCCTTAGACGAGCGGGAGGTTCCCCTCCTACCGCCCCCCACAGAGGTCAAGGTTCCCAAGTCGTTCAAAACCCGCATGACCTACGAGTATTCCGTCGATGTACGCTCTGAAATCGCCGCTGGTACGTTCGAGTTTACGCCCCCAGTGGGCGCACTGCTTAGTGCCGAAATACCTCACAAACGCCTAAAAGTTAAAGACTACCGCGCTATGGCGAAAGCGATTCTCGCACGGCGTAAAAACTAAATCCCAACGCTATCGGAGAGATACGAATGTCCTCTTTTCCTCACCCCAAAGGGTACGTCTGTTATCGTGCCGCTACCCCCCTTACGATAGACGGCAACCTGAACAAACCTGAATGGCAAAACGCCCCCTGGACTTCCTACTTTGTAGACATTGAAGGAAGCGCAAAGCCGCGCCCCCGCTTCCGTACCCGCGCCAAAATGCTTTGGGACGATAACTACCTCTATATTGGGGCGTACCTAGAGGAGCCGCACGTGTGGGCAACCCTCACCGAACACGACTCGGTTATCTTTCAGGACAACGATTTCGAGATATTTATCGACCCCGACGGCGATTTGCACCAGTACTACGAAATCGAAATCAACGCCCTAAACACGGAGTGGGATTTGCGCCTTGTGAAGCCCTACCGTGATGGAGGTCCCGCCCTTAATGAGTGGGAGATACCGGGCTATAAGAGTGCCATTCGTATCGACGGAACCCTCAACAACAGTACCGATACCGATAAGGGCTGGAGCGTGGAGATGGCTCTGCCTTGGGAACCACTGCGTGAGTTCGCAAACCGCCCCGCACCCCCGCAAGAGGGAGACCAGTGGCGTATCAACTTTAGCCGTGTGGAGTGGGAGATTCGTATTGAGGACGGCAAGTATGTCAAAGTTCCCAATCGTCCCGAAGATAACTGGGTCTGGTCTCCGCAAGGCGTAATAGATATGCACCGCCCGGAACATTGGGGGTATGTACAGTTCACGCACCAACCTAGCGGAACTGTGCGCTTTCACCCCGACCTCGCGCACTCGCTTCGCGCTTGGCTGATAGGGGTCTACTATGCCCAACGCACCTACTTCGAGACCCATAAAAAGTATGCCGCTAGTTGGGAGGCGTTGGGAGTTTCTACGCATGGGGTAAAGGGGCTAAGTGCGCCCCCCTTGCTCACCCTTACCGCAGAGGGCTACCTTGTTACCGCCGTTCGTTGGGCAAGGGGGCGCAAAACGGAGGTGTGGCACATCCAACAAGATTCGCGGCTCTGGCAAGAGCGATAACCCTCTAAAATGGTGCTGAAACTCACCGTTTGCGATTCTTTTTTCAAGAACACATTGCGCGGGAACTCGTTTTCGTATATAATAGTGGAGTTGTTTTTGAGATAGCCCTCTTTGGGCTGACACAAAGAAAGGTGAGACAGATGAAAGAGGGAATTCATCCCAAATACCATAACGTAACGGTGGTTTGTCAATGCGGCAATACCTTCGAGACACGCTCTACCCGCGAAACGGTTCGCGTGGAAATCTGCTCGAACTGCCACCCGTTCTATACCGGAAAGCAAAAAATTGTAGACACTGAGGGGCGCGTCGAGAAGTTCCTCCAAAAATACAAGATGGCACAACCCAAGAACTAAGCACCTACCGCTTAATACATTCTAAGCACCCTAATCCACCCCGTATCGGTTTTCTTACCTTGTGAAGAGAGTCGTTGGGGTGGTTTTGTTTTAAGACCGATTATACTTCGGGGCATTTCTCTATCAAATCCCACAAAACAGAAACCTCAAAAAACACCTCTCTAAAATTTTCAAGAATCTTTTTCCCTCTTCACAAAATCGCGAAGGAGAATCCAAAACACTGTCGTATCTCTTGGGTAGAAAGGCTATCTATCGTATACCAGAACCTACCACCAAAGAAGCAAAAACGTTCGGCACTACCGATAGTTGCCCCCTCCAACAACGAAAACGGCTCGTTGTTCGCACTGGCACACGCAAAGATATCCCAACCTAATCTCGTGCCTCTGCTCTCTTTGGAAAGGAACTTGACCATGTTTCTTAGACATCCTTGTAAGCCAACGAAGGCACTGCTTGGAGCAACCTTCCTTCTCCTCCTTTTAGGTGTTAGCACCTCTGTCTTCGCGCAAGGCACTCCCAATGCGTGGGGATACAACTTCTTTGGGGCACTTGGTGACGGTAGCAAAACCAATCGCAAAGCCCCCGTATCCGTTGCCAACCTCGACCACATCACCCAACTCTCGGCAGGATACGACTTTACACTCGCACTCCGCTCGGATGGAACCGTATGGACATGGGGTGGTGGTAGCCCGAATGCAACCCAAGTTCCCGGAATAGACAAGATCGTACAGGTCGCCGCAGGACACGGGCACTCCCTCGCCCTCAAAGTAGATGGAACCGTATGGGCATGGGGTGCCAACGGAGTAGGACAACTCGGTGACGGAACCACCACTACCCGCAACAGCCCTGTACAGGTCGTTGGACTCACCGATGTCGCCAACGTTGCTGGTGGAGGGGCGCACTCCCTCGCCGTAAAACTGGACGGAACCGTATGGGCGTGGGGCTGGAACAACGCAACCCAACTCGGAACCGGAACCAACATCAACTACAGCGCGGTTCCCCTTCAAGTCTCTGGGCTAACGGGTGCGATTCAGGTCGCGGCAGGTTTTTACCAGTCTCTCGCCATAAAAGCAGATGGAACCGGCTGGGGGTGGGGCATGAACTCCAACGGACAGGTAGGAGACGGAACCACCAACGGGCGCAATGTTCCCGTGCAGATTGTGGGTCTTAGCGGTGCGCTCTCCATTGCCGGGGGCGGCTCTCACTCTATCGCCGTTAAAAACGACGGAACCGTGTGGGCATGGGGCTACAACGGAAGTGGGCGGCTCGGAGATGGAACCACCAGTCAGCGTAACTCCCCTGTGCGCCTTACTGGCGTTACCGGAGCGATTGGTGCGGCGGCAGGAGACGAACACTCGGTAGTTCTCAAAGCCGATGGAACCGTTTGGGGTGTAGGTAATAACCAGTACGGGCAGGTCGGAGATGGAACCAACACGACGTGCCTCACTGCCGTTCAGGTCAGTGGGCTTACAGGACAGACCGCCCTCTCTGGGCGACACAACCAGAGTTTCGCCGTTGCCTCCGTTCCCCTTACACTACAACGGCAAACCTCCCTCACTATCTCGCCCATCACTGCCCTCTATGCGGCTCCTATTACGGTAAAAACGGCACTCACGCTACAAGGAACCAGTTTCCCGCTTGGCGGCAGAGCCATTGTCCTTACAGTAGATGGAACTACGGTTGGCAGAGCCACTACTGCTACTACGGGAGATGTCTCTATCACCGTGCCAGCTCTCTTCTCTATTGGCAAGCACACGATAGCCATCTCCTTTGCCGGAGATGATGTCAATGCGGCAACCTCTGCTAGTGCCCTCCTCACGGTCAATAAATCGACCACCTCTATCAATGCTGGCAATGTCACCGCTGTCGTAGGTAGCACCGTTACCCTAAGTGCAGTACTCTCTCGCAAATCGGACGGAGCGAAAATGGAAGGGGCAGAACTCGTCTATATGATAGAGTCAACGGTTATCGGCAGTGCCACTACCGATTCCAGTGGAACCGCCAAACTTATCTACACCATCCCAGACACCTTTGGGGCAGGCGCGAAGAGCCTAACTGTAAGTTATGCAGGAGATGCCTACTACAAAGCAGGGAAAGCGGTAAAAACCCTCACGATAACCAAAGCCAAAACCACGCTCACACAGTCTAGTGTAACCGGAAAAGTCGGCACCAACGTCAACCTTTCCGCTACCCTCAAGCGTAGAGATGGAACCGCGCTTGCCAACAAAACCATTCACTTCCAAGTAAACGGAGTAGCAGTAGGAGACGCTACCACCGACAGCAACGGAGTAGCCACCTTCGTCTACTTTATTCCCACCGACACCGTAAAAGCCAAATATCCCCTTGCGGTATCGTTTGACGAAGACGATGTAAACTTGGGAGCCACCAAAACCGGTGCAAACCTCACGGTGAAGTAGACCGCTCTACCAAGCCGTATCGTTCCCAGCCCTGTGCTTATAGAGAGTACAGGGCTGTTTTTCTCTCTGATTTCCCTACAAAAACCTATTTTCTGTATTTTAAGGAACCCGATTGCCGTATCTGCGTCTAAACAGGAAGGAGAATCGAAAGCAGTGCGCGAAAATAGTACTGAAAATTTTTATCCGCCACTGTCACGAAATCCAAAATCGTCCGTCTAGTACAGTATAAGATTTACTAGACTCCGAAAACACGGGCGCAGGAGGCTATCCATGATAGCACAAAACCTAACCACAAACGCCCGACTCCTGTCCTCTCAGGGGCTTCCGCCTACAGAGCTAGACATAGAGCCGGTACAGGCAGCGGATATAATACGCAGACGCTTTGCGGCGCGTGCCATCTCTTTCTTGAGCAACACACGCACGCTAGAAGACGGACGCACCCTTCCCGCACGACTCAGTGCCAACGACTGCTACGTCGCTATGGCAGAGGCGTGTAAGAAGATGGCGCGGGTAGCAGTACGCAAATATCAGGCAGAACCCCACCTTCATGCACTGGGCTACGCCGACGCGCTGGAAGTTCTCTTCCCCGACCCCACTGCCTACCTTGCCCGTTGCATCCGCTCTGTTATCAGCGACACCGAACGCCTAAACCGCCGAGAAATCCCCACCGTCTCGCTAGACCAGCCTCTGCGCGGTCTAAGCACAAACGGAGAGACCGCGCTTCTACTCCAAGATACCCTTGCTGTAGAAGAGATTTCCGCGCAACCCGAACCGGCGTTGCTAGATATGGATGACCGCGAAGCCTTCCGTAATGCGTTGACTCACGCCCTACAGAGCATTCCGCCCAACTACCTTGCCGCTCTGCAAAAAGATATGGCGCGTGACCAAGAACGCCAATCGGGTATCAAGGTGGCTCCTGAAACGGATAGAGAACGCCAGACCGTCTGTCGGGCACGTGCCGCCCTCTCGCAGATTATTCTAAAAGAGTGCGGTATGGATAATCCGTTCGTGCGCCTCCTCGCCCAACAGAGGAGTAGCCGCGTGCGCCAAAAGTCGTCCCCGTCTCAAAAATGGACTGCGGAGCGTCAGAGCGAACTGTTCCGCAAACTGATGAACACCCCGTGGGCAGAGCGTTCCGAAGAACCCTCCCCCGAAGGCAATGTAGAAGAGGCTATCATCAACGAAGTCAGCGTATCGCGCCCCGTCGCCTCTCCCTCACCAGAGATGCGCCAAGCGATGCGTGTGATGGATACCTACACGTTAGGCGATAACCCTACCACCGAACACACCCAAGCGCAAGCCCTCTACGAGCAAGCCCGACACGCTCGTAAAGTAAAAAATGACCTCGAAGAGGCACTAAAACTCTATCGTGCCGCTTTCGACCTAGATAATCGCTTCTTTGCAGCCTATAATGAAGTAGGAGTACTGCTCTCACAGATGGGCAACCTCCGCGAAGCACTCAAGGTCTACCTGAAAATTATCGAAGACCCCAACGCAGGAGACCACCGCTTCATCGCCGCGACCAATGCCGCCGACATCTACCTCACTTGGTACGATGCAGGGCGCAACCGAGAAAGAAATATCGAACGCGCTCTTCACTACGCGCAAATCGCGATGCAGAAACCCACGCCCATGCGAGCCTGTAATCTGCTACTCGCTTTTGTAAAAGATAAGTTTTATCTGGAAGCACAGAAGGTAATGGAGACCGTTTTGAAGAATAACCTCCGTGAATGCCCCGCGGAGAAGTTTTTGCAGACCCTGTTTCAGATACGAGACACCGATTTAGTCACCTGGTGGAGTTGGCTAGACGGCGAACTCGGAAGGGAGTAATTCAATGAAAATACGAAACGCATTCGCGCTCTTTACACTCACTCTTACACTTGCCGCACTTGCTGGCGGTTGGACTTACGGCGGTGGTATCAAAGATACCCCCACCAAAGTCGCCGATGGACAAGAGACACACGGTATTGCCCCTACCGTAAAGAACGCCTAAATTTTAACTCCGGATTCTATAGGAGTCCTACTTCGCTTTGCCCCCTCCTAAGCGGTAACGCTTTTAGGGGGCTAATGCTTTTGCTATCACCTATTACCGAGGTTGTTAATGTTACGCAAAGCCTACGTTTGCGCCCTCGCCGTGCTTGCACTTCTCCTGCCCCTCTCCCATGCAAAAGCACAGTCCTCCGCGCCCACAGACCGCGCCGCCCTTACCAGCACCATCCGCAACCTCGAAATCGAGGAGCCCGCTCGCTATCAAGTACTAAAAGACCTGCTTGATATAGACCCGCAGATAGGCTTCGAGGTACTGCGCGACACTTGGAAAGATCTCCGCTCTGTCGATGCCAAAATCGCTCTGCTAAACACCTACCTCGCCGCCGCAAACCCTCACATCGTCGAAATTGCCTATATCGGCGCAACTGACCCTAGCCTACTGGTTCAGAATTTTGCCCTCAATCTCGCCGATAGCATCAGTTTCCGCTCCTTTAGCGACGACTACGAGGCGTTTTTGGAGTGGCACAAAACTGCCGTCAAGAAAACTCTCAAAGAGATACTCACCGAAGGCGTAGCCTATTTTACCAAACGCTACCAGCAAGCAGATGACAGCACCCGTGAACTCCTTATCAATCAACTCGTAAATAAAAACTTCACCTCGCCCACCCGTATCGCCAAAGCCCGCCGCGAAGCCGTGCTAGAATCGGGGCTAATGGAGGTTATTGGGAAATCTATCGTACCCGATGCCATTCCCAACACCCTCCAGATGGTGTTCCAGTTTTGTAAGCAGGTGCGCCCCGACGAACCCTTCCTAAAACGTTATATTCTCCCCCTCTGTAAGCACGAACAGCCCGTAAGCCTCCGCCTCCAAGCCGTATCCGTACTAGCAAGACCCGACTGCAAATGGGCAGTACCCACCGTTCTCCAACTCTATCTAGATGAGTACCCCGAAAGCCTCGTATACAACGTAGGGCAGACCCTTGGGCAGATAGGCGATGTCTCGGTTATCCCTACCCTTATTGGGGTGCTAGATGCTGATAACAGCCGTGAAGGTGCGCTTTTAATTGGTAATGTGCTATCACAACTAACAGGAGTGTTTATTAACGAGATCCATGATGCGGTGTGGTGGCGTGACTGGTGGCGCAAAAACAAGGTTCGCCTACCGGAATCTCTGCGTAACGCCACTATCCCCAAAGTGGTCATAAAAAAACGGCAAGCACAGTCCGACTTCAACGCCTCCTTTGTACGCTCCGAATCTCGCCAAGCCGACGGTACTCCCCAGTCTACCTACTGGCTACTTATCCCTAGTAACGGTGGGGGTGGGCGACGGGCATTCAGAGGTGAAATCGTAGAAGGGGCAGTGCGCCGTCCTCGCACTCTAGGCTTACTTATCGTGCTACAACCGGGCGATGGTAACGGGGCTACCGAAACAAACACGTGGCAGGAGATAGCCCAAGCCAACCTGAAAGGAAGGTATCTGGTGGCTCTGCCCGTCGCACCCCGCTGGAATCCCAATCAGAAAACGACGTGGCTTACTAATGCCAACAAAGCAGAGGTTAAAGAGGCGAAGTTTACAACAGAAGCATTTATCAACAACATCGTGGCGGACGTAGCGACCAACTACCCCCTAGACAACACACGGGTCTTTGTTATGGGCGCAACCGATAGCGGATTGGGGGCATACGCGGGTATCTTAGACGAAAAATCGCGCGTAACAGGCGGCTTTTTCTACTCTGCCGCCTTCAAATCTGCCCAACTCCCACCCCTCAAAAACGCAAAAGGCAAGCGTTTTTACCTCCTGCACCCCAAAGAGAACAAAACCTACCCCTACCTAATAGCCGAAACCGCCAAAACCCTTCTCACTCAAAACGGGGCCACCGTAAAGCTAGAGGAGTTAAAAGCCGCCGTCGCTTCGGAGATTCCGCAAAACACGGCTACCGCCCTAGAGTGGCTAGAGACGGGAAAGCAGTAACGCAAAAAGCCCTCTGCCAATACGAAGGCAGAGGGCTTTGTAAGAGGGATACGGTTCTATAGACCGCTAGGATCTACTGCAAAGGGAGAGATAATCCCTAGTACTTTGAGTTCGGCTACCAGTTTGGACGCATCTGCAAGCAGTATCTGCGCCCAGCGTTGGGTATCGGGGTCGTTTTTGCGAAGAAGGGTGCTTCCTGCCGAACAGATGGAGCTGATATGCCCCATAATAATCTCTTCGGTAAGGATTTCGGCGGGCATAGCAAGGGCGGCTTCTTCCAGAGAGCGCGTACCTGCCCCCTCCCGCTTCCCAATAACCACTCCCTCCGAAAGCAGACGTGCCTCTATCGCAATCAGCTCTTTTTTAATAGCGATATAGAGGGGGGTGGTGTCCATATCCTTATCGGAAGAGACCCCGTAGTCGGCTTTATTGATGCCGTAGAACATGGGGTCGGTAGTCGCGTAGTTGACAAACATCACCGCGATAAACTTTTGGAACACGTTGCGGTCAAAACTATATTTGCTTAGGTAGTTGCTATCGTCTAGTACGCTATAGAGAACGTCTTCAAAGAGAGTCACAATAAAAGGATGAGACCCCATCTGAACCAGCTCGTCGTGGGTAGTGGCTATGGCGAATTCGTAGTTGTACGAGAGGTCGTTGGCGTTGGTATGCCCTTCCGCCTCTGCCACCGAACTAAACACATTTAGTTTCATCATGGCATCGAGGTTTCGGCGGGGGTAACCTCGGCTCATCATATCCATTACATACTGCTTAAACTCTGCGTAGTCGGTTCCTAGAAAGTGAGCAAGGTTCGCCTTGATTTTGTCGCGGAGTTCTTGGAGGCGTAGTACCAGATTTTGACGCGCAGAGTGGATAATATCCATCATCTCTTCGCGCAGAGGGTCTTCTGCATCGAAGTAGTCTAGCGTCTCAAAGGTGGTGCGGATAACGGCAAAGTCGTTCAGTCCGTCTTCCAAACAGGGATAGGCAATCCCTAGTATTAGGTCGTCTGGAATGGTCTCTAGCATATCGGCATTTTTGATGCCGCTCTCTTCCGCTACCAAAGCATAGAAGCGATTTTTGGTGGTCAGGCTTTTGATAAGCGCGACACGTCGGGGGTCATGAATATGCTGGTTGCTCATCTTCCCGTGTAGTTACCTCGTCTGTTCATAAGAGTGTGGTGTGCCTCCTCTACCCTCTAGTTTGCAACTCGAAAAGTTAGTCCGTAGTAGACTTGCCCATTTAGGCTATGTGCGCTTGCTTCCAAGTGCTTTATAACTGGAACCCCAACGCTGAAGTTGGGACGATAGCGATAGAGTTCTGCATCCAGTGAGATGCCGTTGCGGAGGCGAGTTGAGATACCTAAGAATACGCCTTCAAAGCGTCCTGTTCCTGCCCCTGCGGATAATTTTATCTCTTTCCAGAGTTTTAGTTGCCTATCGGAGAGAAAAATCGACTTTCCTGCAACCAAATAGAGCGACTGTCTCTCGATTCCAGTACCGAGTATGTCGCGTACCCCCAAAGAGATGGCGGGGATACTGCCCAAGTCGGTGAACAGTGGGTACTGGATATTAAGCGAGTCGCGGAGTCGCGAATCGCCTAGCAAATCCCACCGATTATACTCCAATTCGATGGATTGCGGGGTAGAAATCTGTACCCAACTAAAATTTTCGTTGCGCCGATAGGGGCTAACCATCGTCTCTAGGCGGTAGCCGTAAGAGGGCAGTGTGGAGGCGTAGGGCGCAAGTACGATACGTTCTGCCCTTATGGGTAAGTTCCCCAAGAGCAACATTGCCCCTACAAACAGAGCGCAAAGCGCGTTTTTGGTTCTCATGGTTGTTTTCCTATGGTACTTAGGTTCTCTTCTGGGAGCGCGTTCATGCGTTTTGCGATAAAGTTGCCCATACGTTCCAGTGCTTCACGCAGAAGGGGGAGGGCGGTGGCATAACAACAGCGGATATGCCCCTCTCCCGAAGGTCCGAAAGCGTTACCGGGTACTACTGCGACGTGTTCTTCCATTAGGAGTTGCTCGGCGAACTCCTCCGAAGTAAGCCCCGTGCGCCGAATGGAGGGGAACGCATAGAACGCCCCTTTGGGTTCGTAGCACTCTAGTCCTATCTGATTTAAGCCCTGTACAAAGATGCGTCTGCGGCGGTCATAGTCGAATACCATCTCTTGTACATCTTTTTCGGCGTTTTCGAGTGCTTCTATCGCGGCGACTTGTGAGATATGGGGGGCGCAGAGCATGGTGTACTGGTGTACCCGCGTCATAAGGGTAGTAATGGCTTTGGGGGCGCACACATAGCCCACGCGCCAGCCCGTCATGGCATACGCCTTCGAGAAGCCGTTTAGCACGATGGTGCGCTCTCGTGCGCCGTCCAGTGCTCCCATACAGGTATGCTCACCTAAGTAGGTAAGCCTGTCGTATATCTCATCCGAGAGGAGGTAGAAGTCGTGCTTGTTGGCGAGATTTACGAGGTGTTGTAGGTCTTCACGGCTTTGGGTTGCGCCGGTGGGGTTGGCGGGAGAGCCTATGAGCAAGGCTTTGGTACGCGGAGTTATAGCGGCTTCTACACGGTCTGCATGAAGGCGGAAACCGTCTTCACTGTCGGTTTTTACCAGTACTGGTACTCCTCCCGCAAACTCAATGCAGGGGATATAGGAGACGTAGCAAGGTTCGGGAACGATTACCTCATCACCGGGGTTAAGAATCACGCGCAGAGCAACGTCTAGCCCCTCCGAGACCCCCACAGTGATAAGGCACTCCTCTACGGGGTCGTATTTTACACCGTATCGCCCTTCCAGATGCTCACAGATACGCTCTCGCAACTTTAGCAAGCCGCTGTTCGAGGTGTAGGAGGTGTAGCCTTTTCGCTCTAGCGACCAGATAGCGGTTTCGCGTATGCGCCAAGGGGTAACAAAGTCGGGTTCTCCTACGCCTAGCGTGATAACGTCTTTCATCGTTTGGGCGATGTCGAAGAAGCGGCGGATACCCGATGGGGGGCAGTTGGAGATAGCGGTATTGAGCGGCTTTTGGGGCGGGGTAGAGTAGTTTTGGCTCATGGAGTTACCCTCAAGCGGCTATCGGTCTCTATGTCCACAAAAATATCGCCGTCTTCTTTGTAGCGTTTTAGGAGGAAGTGGGTGTTTGTTCCGGTTACGCGGTCTATTTGCGAGAGTTTTTGTGCCACAAAGTCGCCAATTTCGCGTATAGAACGCCCCTCGACCACACAGCGCAAATCCTGAGAACCCGATACCAGATAGACGGAGTGTACCTCTGGGTAGCGGCAGATTCGCTCGGCGATGTCGTCGAAGCCTTTGTCACGGGCGGGGGTAAGCGAGACATCTATAAAGGCGAAAACACGCCCCTCTTCTAGTCTATCCCAGTCGATAACGGTTTTGTAGCGGCGAATTACGCCTTCGGTTTCGAGTTCCTTAATGGTCTGCTCTACCTGCTCCACCGTTAAGCCCGTCTGTAGGGCGATTTCGGCGGGGGTAGTACGCGCGTCTAAGGATAGGATTTTTAGTATCGCTCTCTTTTTGGTCACAATATCTCCTCGTCTTTCCCAATCTTACCTTCATGCCTATCCAGAAACTAACTCAAAGTATCGAGTACTTGTAGAGTAGTGCGGATTGTGTTAATAGAGATGAGAAGGCTATCTTTACTGTAGGGATGGTCGCCAAAACCATACCTTTGATATAAAACTCTTCCTTCTGGGGTAAGGTCTAGGGCAATCGCATTATTTTGTGAGCAGGTATCTGTCCATATTACGGTATGTCAGCGGGTTAGCCCTCATCCTGTCCTTCGGACATCCTTGCCCCCAAGTTTGGGGGAAGGAGGATACTGTTATCAGGCTTTCTTGTTATTTAGAAAGGTATACCTGTACAAAAGGTAGCCACTTTACTATAGAGTGCATTCACTTCTTCGCCCAAACTTGGGCGAAGAAGTTGGTGATGAGGGTTATAACCTAACAGTACGCAACACCCAAGAGTAATGCGATTGCCCTGGCACATTCTAACTCTCTCTTGTCCCTATAATAAGACGTTTATAAGTTTCAAGTGTCCTCATCATGGCTTCATTAGGTTGCTTCGCAGGTTCTGCAAACCTACGTTTTATCTCCTCAATCTCCTCGTGTGTATATACTTTGCGTGGAGCATATAGGTTGTAATCACTCTGCTCTATGGCAGTATCCCGCCCAGCCTCTTGCTCTAAAGAGGGGACAGGAGTCAAATTTTTCTTAGTAGCCATGATACATTACCTTATTAGGGAAGTACGGCTATCGCCTCTATCTCTACATCTACATCGAGGGGGAGGCGAGCCACCTGAATACAACTTCGTGCGGGTTTTACATCGCCGAAGTAGTTATTATAGACAGCGTTTAGGCGAGAGAAGTTGTCCATATCCGCAAGAAAAACCACTACTTTTACGGCGTGGGTAAGGTTTGTGCCAGCCGCGACGAGGATTCGCTCCACGTTTTCTAGGCACTGGCGTACTGCCGCCTCGAAATCGTCGCGGATAACTTCTTTGGTATCGGGCTTCATGGGAACTTGCCCAGAGACAAACACAAGGTTGCCGGTGATGATACCGGGAGTATAAGGGGAACCGGGAACCGGTGCGCCTGCATTGACGGGGGTTTTATCGCTCATAACAAAAAATCTCCTCTTAAAACTAAAGTCGGTTGTTACTACCGTGCATTGTACCCTAAACTGCTTCCTCGTGTGTCTCTGGGATTTTGCCATCCAGAATACAACTCACAGTCACGTCACCCATAACGTTTAGGGTGGTGCGGCATCTATCTAGGAACCAGTCTACGGTGAGCAGGATGGGGATAAAAGTGGGTGGTAGCCCTACAGAAGTAAATACCAACGTCATCGTAACAAGCCCCGCTTCGGGTATGCCTGCCGCGCCCACCGACGCGATAATCGAGGTGACTACTACCATAAACTGCTGTGCAAGGCTAAGGGAATGCCCTAGCATCTGTGCCATGAAGAGAGCCGCCATCGCTTCATAAAGAGCCGTTCCGTCGTTGTTGAAGTTGGTTCCTACCAAAGCCCCCATACTCGCCGACTCTTCACGTACCTTCACCTTATCTTTGAGGCACTCGTAGGTAAGGGGCATAGAGGCGGTAGAGGAGGCGGTAGAGAACGCCATCATCAGGGCATCGCTCATGCCTTTTAGGAGTGGGATGGGGCGTACCCAAGACTGTAGGCGTATTCGTGTAAGGTAGTAGATGCCTTGGAGGGTAAGCGCGAGGAGTACGGTAAGCACAAAGATACCCAACGCCTTGAACGGCTCTACGCCTTTGGTTCCCAGTACGTGCGCTACTACCCCCATTACTCCAATAGGAACCACGTCTACTATCCAGTGTAGAATGGTGATAAGCGATTCGAGGAGCACGTCCATCAAATCGCTGAGAGTGTGGAGGGGTTTATTGCGGAAGGGGCGGAACGCCATGCCAAACGCTACTGCAATAAAGATAACGCCAAGTACCTTGTCGCTAGAGTTGAGGGGTTCGAGCAGAGAGCGCGGCACGTTGTCTAAAAACTGACCTAGCGGGTCTTTGGGGGTTTTGGGTTCGGGGACATAGTTCTCCGATTTTAGAACTTCGAGTACCTTCTTTTTTACGAGGTCGGTCTCTTGTGCTTTGGTGGGAGCCTCCATACGGGGGGCAAAGTGACCGGGCTGAACCACATTCGCCACAAACAGCCCTATTAGGATAGCGGCGAGGGTGTTCGTTACCAGTAGTTGCGCCATCTTGCCTACCTGCTTGCCTTTTAGGTCGGCACTCATAAGGGCGCGAATCACTGCAACGAGAATAAGTGGGGGCGCAAGGGTACGTAGCATTCGCAAAATCAGATCACTGGGTACGCGCAGGTGTTCTAGTGTCTCGGTCTGACCCTGTAGAGCAAGCCCAATACCTACCCCCACCACCAAACCGAGTATAATGCGAATATAGAGCGGGGTCTTATGCCACCAGTTCCAAAATGCCTTCATCTCTGCACTCTCCTCACTTTTAAGGTATCCCAACTATGCTTTGGTTAGACCAATGGCGATACGAAGTGCTTCATCTACCTCCTGCATTGCCTCTTCACTTAGAACTCCATAACGCCCTATGATGCGGGCTTTATCTACTCCCCGTACATGAAGGAGCATCACTTTGGAGCGTTGTTTTAAGCCTGCATCAGGAGGTACAACAAGTGCCTCAAAAGCATAGACTCTGTCTGTTTTGCGTGTGGTAAGAGGGGCGACAAGAATGACGGGAGCGTGTTCGTTAATAAGATTAGAAGAAAGAACTAATGCGGGGCGTTCTCCTGCTTGCTCCGAACCCTCTATAGGGTCAAAGCGCACACGCAAAATCTCTCCGCGTTTAGGACTAATGTTCAAGGAGGCTATCCACCTCTCTGTCCAGTGGCTCCCAATCGTGTGCGGTCTTTAAGTAGACCTCCCACATATCCTTACAGCCTTCGATAATATCTTGGCGCAAAGCTTCTTGTTCTCGCTCATGTATCCACTCTTCAAGAATCTCTGCTACTTTCGCGCTCCGTTTGCCGGGGGCGATAACCTTTTCAAAGCGTTGAAGCACATCCGAAGGAAGCACATAAGTTCGTTTTGCCACATCCATATTAGGCTCTCCTGTTCGTATAAATCTACCATACGAATTATACCTTAAATCATACCTACTTACCGCTTGCCAATCGACTTGAGGTACGCAATCAACTGAGCGGGATGGTCGGACTGTAGCCCCTGAAAGCCTAATGCCATTGCCTTACTCCACTGCTCTGGGCTTTCGAGTGGGTTTTGAATATCGGGCCAAACCTCTACCCCCCAAGTAAGTGCCGCGTCCACCTGCTCACGGGTATATCCGTAGAAGGGACCATCCAGTAGCTCTACAGGCTGTTTTTGCCACCATGCGCGTAGGCTTTCGGGGGTCTTTGCCTCTTCGGGGGGGCTAACCATGATAGGGAGACGCGGACACGCCTCTTTCCATTTTTGCCACTCATCGCCATAAGTGTATACAAGCGCGGATTTCTCCATCTTATACCTCTTTAGTAGCCCCCATACCTGCTTGGGGTCGACGGCTTTGCAGTCCAGATAGAAGTAGAGTTTTCCCTTTGCGGCTTGTAAGCACTCCTCGAAGGTGGGCGGGGGTTCGGGGGGACGGTTGGGAAATCGCTTATCTACGATGTGTAGCCGCCGAAACTCCTCTAGGGTCATCTCCGCGACTTTACCTTTTCCGTCCGTCATGCGGTCTACCGTCGAGTCGTGCATAATTACGATATGCCCGTCTTTGGTGGTACGCAAATCTATCTCCATGTAGTCAGCATCGTCTTTAATGGTGTTTTGGAGGGCTTCGAGGGTGTTTTCGGGGGCTTGTGTATGGTCACCTCTGTGGGCGATTACCACAAATTTGTGCCTCTTTTTGGGGTATGGGGCGGGTTTCCACGCCTCCGTATTTGGTAATGCGAATAGTAACCCTATCACAATGAGTAACATCTCTTTCATAATGCGGCTCCTCTCTGGGGTGGCACCCTGTATATATCTGTTGAAACTAGCATATTATACAGTCATTCTGTGGCTTATATCACGAACCGACCGCTATTTTATGTCGTATAATAGAAGAGAGAAGCTTTCCATATTAAAATGCTATTCAGAAAGACCCTTATGAATTTACGATTGAGAACTGTTTGTGCCTGTTTTGCCCTACTATCCCTGTCTGTGTTCGCGCCTTTGCAGGCGAACGCCGCCCAACTAGGTGATGCCACCCTCTATAATCTGTTTGTGTTTGGAAACGCGGTAATTAGCAATACGGATGCAGAGGGGCGCATTGCAATAGGAGGCAACGCCACCCTTTCCAACTTTGGCGCGGCAAGTAAGATAGGAAGTAGTACCAACGGTAGCGATACCGAAATTATCGGCGGGAACCTAACGTGGGCGAATGGGCAACTCTACTACGGTAACGGCAAGTATGGCGGTAGCGCAAGCCTGAGTGGAGTAGGAACCCCCAACGGAACCCTCTCCCAAGCCTCTTCTTCCATCAACTTTAGTTCGGCAAAAACCAGTCTACAATCGCAGTCTATCTATCTGGGTGCGTTGGCTTCTAGCGGAACGGTAGCCAACAACTTCGGGGTGCTCACCCTAACAGGAACCAATGCAACCCAAAACACCTTTACTCTGACCCAAGCCCAGTTCCAAAACGCGAACACCCTAAATATCAACGTACCTACCACCTCTACCACTATTATCAATGTGCAGGGAACCAGTGTCACCTTCTTTAATGGGCAGACGTTTATTAACGGAGCCGCCGATTTCCGAAACTCCTATAACTCAAAACTCCTCTTCAACTTCTATCAGGCAACCACACTAAACGATACCAGTACGGGTATCAATGGAAGCGTACTTGCCCCCTTCGCGGATGCTACATTTGGCTATAGCCAGTTGAACGGTACTCTGGTGGTGAATAGTTTAGTAAGCACAGGAGAGCTACACTGGCTACAAGACCCCAATAGCCCTAGTGGGAACTCCTTTCAGTTCAACGGCAACCTGCCCAGCAGTACTCCCAGCAACGTTCCCGAACCCGGTGCCGTTACACTATTGGCAAGTATGGGTGTGGTTAGCTTGCAGTTTGTGCGCCGTCGCTCCCGTAGGTAGGTTTCAGTATAAGAACCACACTCTTAATCTCCCTATGATGTACGAAAGAGGTCTCTGCTCAGGGTATTATAAACCATGCCCAAAACAGAAGGACACTCTGACTATGCCTAAGCCGCCCTCAAAGCGCACTACAAAAGCCCCTAAACCCAAACAAGAGCGTTTAGCCAATCTTCCACAACACAACCTACCTAGCCCTTATGCCCAACTGATGACGCTGGGAGGTTCGGAAGAGCAGGACGCTCTCTATGAGGAGATGGCTCTCCAACTCAAAGAGGGAGACAGTGCAGAAGCCGTAAACACACTTATAGAGATAGCCCTAGACAGCACTTGGTACAGTTACGTCGATTTTGACACCTATCCAGAGGACAAAGACCCGTTTGCAGACGAACCCCGGCTCAGTACTCCCCTCCACGCTTTGGGAGTATTGAGGTATATGGAAGAGGCATTTGTGCCTCAGATGGCGCGGCTTCTTCCCCTCTTTGAGGCACAAGACGAGACTCTCGCCGAAGAGGTGGGCTACCTGCTTGGAGCGATGGGCGAACCCGCCTTCCAACTACTCTCTGCCACCCTAAAAGAGAGTAGTAACTCCACCGCGATTCGTTCGGGGGCGGTAGATGCGTTGCTGGTGGTTGCAGAGGCAACCCCAGAGCTAGAAGAGGCTTGCCTCTCCCTCTTTTTGGAGACACTGGAAAAAGACACAGACGCGGAGGTGAACACCTTTATTGTCTGTAGCCTGATGGAGCTGGGCGCGAAAGAGACCTACCCTGCAATAGAAGAGGCGTACAAACAGGGAAGAGTAGACGAGGATTTACTACCCTTGCACGAGGTGAGCGAACTCTTTGCACTGGTATCTGCGAGTGCCTCCGATGCACCCAAAGAGACCATTCGCGACCTATTCGCCTCTCGCCAAGCCGACGCTTCCGAAGAAGAGGGGAGAGAGGTACGCACTCCCTACGTGGCGGAAAGCAAAGCAGGGCGCAACGACCCCTGCCCCTGCGGAAGCGGCAAAAAGTACAAAAAATGTTGCGGCGCGAACTAGAAGGAACAGGAACCCGCTAACCTACGTCGAACCTAGAGAAAGAGACTTCTTTGGGGAAGAGGCATCTATGAACTGGCTTGGTTTGCTCTTTTTAGGTTTGGGATTTCTCTCGCTTGCGTGTGGAGTGGTAGCCTCCTATCTCTCGAACACGCCGCAAGCACACGCGCCTCAAAAACTGCGAGCCGAGCAGAAACCCCTCCCTTCCGCCTCCTCTTACGCGCTTTGGAGAGAGAGGCGCACCCTGCGCCATGCCAAACAACTCGAATCGGAGACCGCCCGACGGTTACGCCCCCAACTCTATAGCGAAGATGGCGCGGAGGTGTTGGCGGCAGTGGTTTCGTTGGGGGCGTTATGCGATAGAACTGCGGTTCCGGCACTGATGGAGGTTCTAGAGTCGTGTGTATCGTATCAGCCTTTGGGGTGGCGTGAAATCGCGGTAGCCTCTACCGACGCGCTCGCACAGATAGGCGACCCCCGTTCCCTTCCTCTGCTTCGCCGCCTAGAGACCGTGAGGGGCATTGGCTTGATACCCAATATCCGCCATGCTATCGCTATCATCGACCCCCAAGCCAACCTTCTCCGTGCGGAGTATGGGCTGAATGCCGTTCCGGAGTACCTCCTTCGCCCTGCCAAAGAGATAGCAGAGGCACCCGAAACCCTGCTTCGTTCTGCTGGCTCTTGCCTTGAACCCCTAGACTGAATGAGAAAAGATGACCGTTAAACTCCTCCTATCCCAACTTGCCCAGACCTCTGTGCTTGTCGTCGGCGATATTATGCTGGACGAAACCGTTTGGGGCGATGTGCGCCGTATCTCCCCCGAAGCACCCGTCCCCATCGTAGAGGCAAAACGCCGTACTTACGCCCCCGGTGGGGCAGGAAACGTCGCCGCGAACGTGGTTAGCGTGGGCGGAACCGCACACTTGGGGGGGCTTGTGGGAGAGGACAGTTCGGCGGTGCAACTACGCAATGTGCTGGAATCTTGTGGGGTACAGGCTACAGGGCTAACCCCTGATGCCTCACGCCCTA
Source organism: bacterium (assembly GCA_900299305.1). Taxonomy (GTDB): domain Bacteria; phylum Armatimonadota; class Chthonomonadetes; order Chthonomonadales; family Chthonomonadaceae; genus CAIJLM01. The sequence goes on from OMJJ01000308.1 coordinate 23,924, forward strand.
CTACCACCAAAACCCGTATCATGGCACATAGTCAGCAGGTGGTTCGGGTAGACAGTGAGGCACGCTCTCCAATGCTTCTCCCACAGTCCCAAAGCCTTTTGGAGTGGGTAGAGGCAAACCTTACGGGGGTTGGGGCAGTGGTCTTATCGGACTACAGTAAGGGCGTGGTAACTCCCGATTTCGCGCAAGCGGTTATGCAATCTGCCCAGAGAGTAGGGAAACCCGTTATCGTAGACCCCAAAGGGACGGAGTACACCAAGTATCGGGGCGCGACCCTTATCACTCCCAACCTGCACGAACTGGAAGTCGCGGTAGGAAAAGAGATTACTAACGACACCGACCTGTACCAGGCGGCGCACACCCTTAGTCAAATTTTGCCCGATACCACTCTGCTGGTAACACGCGGGGCGCAGGGGATGTCGCTTTTTCAGGTAGGAAGAGAGGCGGTGCATATCCCTACTGTTGCGCGAAACGTGTACGACGTAACGGGGGCAGGAGATACCGTCGTCAGCACCTTAGCGTTGGCACTGGGTTCGGGGGCAGATCAAGAGGTTGCGGCATGGCTTGCGAATCATGCGGCGGGTATCGTGGTGGGGAAAGTGGGTACAGCACGAGTAACGTTTGAAGAGTTGGCGGAAGGTTGGGAGTAGGGGAAGGAGCCGACCAGAATCGAACTGGTGAATCGCGGTTTTGCAGACCGCTCCCTTAGCCACTTGGGTACGGCTCCATGAAATTGTGTGTACGGCAGGAGAGCGGGAGACGAGGCTCGAACTCGCAACATCCAGCTTGGGAAGCTGGCACTCTGCCATTGAGTTACTCCCGCACAGTATTTTACATTATATGACATACCCGCCTATTTGTCAAGGTAGCCTTGTGAGGTTACGCCAAAACTCCTCTCCACTACACTTTTATACTCTTCCATCTCCCCATTCGGAACCAGATAAGTGTAAGTAAGCCCCCCACAATTGTGGTGACTGCCATAGTAAGCCATGCGCCGTGTGTGTGAAGGGAGAGCGCGAACATCAGCAGATAGCCTACAGAGGTTCGCAAAATAATCATGGTGAAGATGGTGATGTAGGTTGGGCGCACCGTGTCACCCGCGCCTTGCAGTGCACCCGTTAGCACCATTGCGGTACCTAGCAGCGGCTCACAAAAGGCGTTGATGTGAAGGTAGTCTACCCCTAACGCTCTTACAACGGCATCGGAGGTGAAGAGCGCAACAATGGGGCTTGCGAAGGTGTAGAAAATGACCGCAATCACCGACATTACAATAATCGCCTGTAGGTTTGCCGCCCACGCATAGCGTTCGGCACGGTCTGGAAGTTTTGCCCCCAAACTCTGCCCCACCAATGCTGAAGCCGATACACTATAACCGAAACCCGGCATAAACGCCAGTGCCTCTGTTCGTATTCCGATTTGCAGAGCGGCTACTGCCGCCGCCCCCTCTGGCATACGTGCCAACATTCCATTAAACGCCATCATCGAGAAGACACGCACAAGGTTCTGTACGGATGCGGGAACCCCTATGCGTAGAATACGAAGTACCCACTCTTTTTGGAGTACCAGATACTCCCGCTTCAGTACCTCCCCTAGCGGTGCAAGGCGCACCAACGCCCAGAAAAACAGCCCCATGCCCACATACTGCGAGAGCATGAAGGCAAGCCCTGCACCCCTTACTTCCAAACGTGGCAAGCCCAGATTTCCGTAGATAAAGAGCCAGTTGCAGAAGATATGAAAGCCTATCATCACACTGGTTATCACGAGGGGGGTACGGGTATCGCCAACGCCGCGAAATGCAGACTGTAGCACATTGATAAGAAATATCGGGAGAGTAGCGATAATCGCCATGCTTAAAAACTGGCTACAGAGGACAGGGGCAAGTGGGTCGGCTTTGCTGTTTAGGAGAACCGCGCAGAGGGCATCTCTCCCTGCATACATTATCAAGCCCATCAGTACACCCATCATCGTTCCCAACGTGATAGACTGCCCGGTTGCATAGCGCGAACTGTCGGGCTGTTGCGCCCCCGTAAACCGTGCTACCAGTGCCGTTGTTCCCGCCGCGACCCCCATCGCCAACGAAATCATTAGGAAGATAACGCTCCCCCCGATACCCGTCGCCGCAAGAGCCTCTTTTCCGGTAGGTAGATGCCCCACAAAGAACATATCCATCATTCCGTTCACGGTTTGGAGGAGCATGGTAAGCACTGCGGGTAGAGCGATTTGCCCCACCTGCCGGTGCAGTACACGCGGGGTGTCTGGTTGAGAGAGGAAGGGATTGGTACGAGGTGGAGCGGGTTGCTCGTTACTATTAGGAACTTCTGCGCTCTCGGAAGAGAGTTCGGGGTTTCGGGAGGACATAACACACCTTTCTGCGTGGGCTACCTACAAGTTACGTGTAGCAACGGGTGAAAGTTCTTTCACCAAGCAACAGCACCGCAGAAAAGCGGAACCGACTCTTATAGAATGACACCAAAAGAGGGAAGACGGTTGCGCGTTTGTCACCATTTTCCCACTTTTGTTTTAGATTCTCCCCATAGCACTCTACCGCCAAAAGCGATAGAGGACAAAAATGCCCTTTGTACGGAAGTTTACGCTACATTTTTCTTGACAAAAGGGGGACTCGGAGAGTATATTACCATGTTGGCTAATTTGAATAGCCCCATTTTTTTGTGTCTTTAGGTAGGCACACGAACCATTAAGCGAATGGTACATTCTCCCCAAACACTCCATAAGAGAGTGCAGGGGGTTGGGAGACCTTATAACTATGTACGCGATTGTAAAAACGGGTGGCAAGCAGTACACCATTAAGCCCGGTGATGTGCTGGATGTCGAGAAGTTGGAAGGAGAGGCGGACTCTACTTTGGAGCTAACCGAAGTCCTTCTGGTTTCCGATGGTGATACCACCACGGTAGGTAAGCCCACCGTGGAAGGTGCGAAGGTGGTAGCGAAGGTAGTAGAGCATAAGCGTGGTGTGAAAATCAACGGCTATACTTTTAAGCCCAAGAAGAACATTCACCACCGCTACGGGCATCGCCAAAGCCTTACCACGATAGAGATTCAGAGCATCGTCGCCTAAGTCACCCCCTCTTACGAAAGGAACCTATTTCTATGGCACACAAAAAAGGTGTTGGAAGTTCGCGTAACGGACGCGATAGCAACCCGCAACGCAGAGGAGTGAAAGAGTATGGCGGCGAAGTCGTTCGCGCCGGAAACATCCTTGTACGGCAGTGCGGCACCAAACTACACCCCGGCAAAAACGTGGGTATGGGCAGAGACTACACTCTGTTCGCCCTTATCGACGGTGTTGTCACCTTCGAGGGTAACGGAGACCGCCGCCGCGTAAGCGTCTATGCCGCGCCAGTAGCGGTAGCCCCCTAGCTCGCCTCTTTTCTTAAAATCGCTCTATGCGGCACAGCATAGGGCGATTTTTTTACAACTATGCCGTTACTCTCCACTACCTCTGCGGCTCTCCCTCCCCCCTCCACATCACGAAAGGGCGTTTCGGTTCGCGCCGTCGTGTTGGGAGCGTTTCTCACCCCCCTGAATGCGTTTTGGGTGATTCGTATGGAAGAGGTGATGCTGGGGCCTTTTCCCTCCCTCCTCTCGATATTCGCGAACTGCATCTTTCTACTCTGCATCCTGCTCGCCGTAAACCACCCCCTACACCGTTTTGCACCCCGATTCGCCTTCTCGCAAGGAGAACTGCTCACCCTCTACACCATGCTGGCTATCTCTACGGGCATGGCGGGACAGTCGGGCTTGAATATCGTCTGCGGGATGATAGGGCATGGCGCATGGTTCGCACCCTCGCATGGAGACTGGGGTGGGTTTCTCAACGCTTTCCCCGACTGGCTGGTAATACGCGATAGGGAGATACTGCGGGGGCATTTTCTGGGCAACTCCACCCTCTATAGAGGCGACATCCTCCGCGCTTGGATGGTTCCCGTTCTGGCATGGTCTCTTCTGTTCAACCTCATTCTGCTGGTTGGGTATAGCATCAATGTACTGGTACGGAGGCAGTGGGCAGACCACGAACATCTTACCTTTCCCGTTATCTGGCTCCCCCTAGAGATGACCCAAGAGGGCAAAGGAACCGCTTTCTTCCAAAACCGCTGGATGTGGGCGGGTTTTATCATCGCGGGTGGGCTGAACTTGTGGAACGGATTCGCGTTTCTCTATCCCTCCATTCCTTCCCTGCCCATTGGGATTATCGACCTCAAGCCTATGTTCACCACGAAGCCATGGAACGCTATCGACTGGACACCCATGACGCTCTACCCGCTTGCTATCGGGCTGAGTTACCTGCTTCCCCTCGATTTGCTCTTCTCGTGTTGGTTCTTCTATCTGTTTTGGAAGGGGCAACGCATTTTCGTTAGCATGATGGCGTGGGACACTACCCCCGATATGCCCTTCATTCCAGAGCAGGGCTTTGGGTGTGTGGTGGGTCTACTGCTCTACTATCTCTGGTCGGGTCGTCAGCACTATGCCGCGATAGGGCGTTCGGTGGTACGTGCCTTCCGCAAAACGGAATCTTCCCAAGAAAACGAGAAGGGGGCTAACGAGGGGATAAGTGAGCGAACCGCGGTCTGGGGGATGCTGGTGGGATTAGCGGGGTTACTGCTGTTTGGGGTAGCGGCAAAAGTGGCTTGGTGGGTGACTGTTGCGTTTCTTGCGATGTACCTGCCCTTACTTGTAGTCGTAACGCGGGTACGAGCAGAACTCGGTGCGCCCGTCCACGATTTTACCTTTATGGGTCCCGACTTTATGCTACCGCGCATTGTGGGTATCGGAAGCCTTCGGCAGAGCGATTTGGCGTTTCTCTCGCTCAGTTATCCCCTCACCTATTCGCGTAGCAACGACACCATGCCTATCGCGCTAGAGAGCCAGCAGATGGCGCAACGCCGTGACCTAAACCCTCGCCGAATGTTGGCGGTCATTGTGTTTAGCACCCTTATCGGCACACTCAGCGCGTTTTGGGCGTATGAGCATCAGGCGTACCAACTGGGTACCGCGGCGAAATGGCACGCGGGAACCCACTTCGCCCAAGAGAGTTTCGAGCGCATGGCGGGGTGGGCAGGGGGTACCAAAGACGTATCCCCCAACAGTAGCGCAACCCTAGCGATGGGCATGGGACTGGTTACTACCCTAGCACTCATGTCGCTACGGCTACGCTACTTGGGGTTTCCGCTCCACCCCATAGGCTACGCCCTCTCTTCGGCGTGGGCTATCAACCTAACATGGCTTCCGATGCTGATAGCGTGGGTCGTAAAGGGGTTGGTGCTACGCTACGGCGGGTCACGCCTCTATAGGCTGTTGATTCCCTTCTTTTTGGGGCTGGTACTCGGCGACTGCGTACTGGGGTGCGGTTGGGGACTGGTTAGCCTGATACTTAACGTGCGAACCTATAACTTCTTTGGGACGTAGTGAGTACGTTCTCACTTGTAGGCACTCACCCCCTCTAAATCTCCTCGTAACTGCTCAGACTATCCTCCAATAGACCTACCCCATGCCCTTTTCCCTCCAGCCACCCTGCAAACAGAACTACCCGCAAGGCTAGAAAACGAGAACTTGAATTTCCCAAAATAATCGAAGCGATTCCCTCTTCCGAATCGTCTTATACAAAGAGGATTGTAGCAGGGAGATGTAGAATCAAGGGCATTATGCACACAAACAGGGACAACTTTCCCGCAAGGGAGGCGTTTTACGCTGGTCAAGAGCAGTACGCGCTAGGGCATCTTACCCAAGCGACTACTCTGCTACGCCAGTCTGTCTTGCTGTTTGCCGAAATGGATAGCCCCAAAACCACCTACCTGTTTGTTCCGAATCTGCGTGTGGAACGCGCTACCGCCTGTGAAACGTGCGCCGACTACCTTGCAGAAGCGGGGCAGTACCCCGAAGCGGCGAACCTCTACCACGAGGCAGTAAACGTCTATCAGTCGCTTAATAACCGTACTGCGGAGGTTGCCCGTTGCGCCCATAAAGCGGTATCTGCTATCAATGCCCTTCGCGCTCACCCCGAAGATAGGCTCCAACTGCTGATAGCGCGGCACGAACGCCAACGCCAACAACTTACTCTACGTGATAACACGGAGGAGGAACAGGCGCACTTTCTTATGGAGATTGGGCAGATATGTACCCGCCGCGAACGCTATCCGCAAGCGAAAGAGAGTTTTGAGGAGGCTTTACGGCTTCTGCTTACCGTCTTTCCTGCGCCGCTTTCGGTGCTTTACCTCAAAGGTGTGTGCCATCATCAGTTGGGGAATTTGGCTCTCTACCGCTTTCGGGATAGTGCGGAAGCGGAGGCACACTACTCTACCGCCCTCTCCGACTTAGAACTCTGTGAGGGGTTGGCGGAGTACGACGAAACGGTGGCAGATATGTGCCGCTATGCCCTAGAAGATATTCGGGCATACCGCGAAGGCTTATCTCCCACCCCCTCTTACCACGAAGAGCGGGAGTAAGGTCATGTCGGTACGAATCTTTCGCCTTCCGCTATTTCCGTTGCACCACGTTCTTTTTCCACAGGTTCCCCTCTCCCTGAATATCTTTGAAGAACGCTATAAAGTGATGATTCGAGAGTGTATTGAGCAGGGACAGCCCTTTGGGGTGGTGCTGATTCGGCGGGGGAGTGAAGTCGGCGGTGTTGCGACTCCCTACTCTATTGGTTGTACCGCCCGAATTGTAGAGGTAGAGACCCTTCAAGACGGATGTATGGAACTGCTTACACTAGGAGAAGAGCGTTTTCGGTTACTAGAGCAGAGGGAGGTGGAGGTACGGCTACCCCAAGGCGGAACCGCAGAGTTTAGTATCCCAAGTGCTTACCAGTCGTACCTCGTGGGGTTTGTAGAGCGACTAGAAGAGGAGCCTTGCGATAGGGAGAGCCTACAGAGTGCCGCCAACGAGGTTCTAGGGCTGTTTATTCACTACTTGCGCTGTTTGGCGACCTATACCGATATGCCCCTGCCCCCGATAGACCTGCCCAACGACCCCGAACTGCTTACCTATTTTATTGGTGCGCTAATGAAACTACCCCTCGAAATTAAGCAGAACCTGCTGAGTGCCACTCGTACCCAAGAACGTCTTGAGATGGAAGAGAAGTTGTTGCGGTATCAGATAGCGCAACTAGAAGGCTATGCCGGCTCGGAAGAGTGGAAGCCAGACCCCGAAACCCCCATTATCCCTGATACCCCGCAACTCATAACCCGTATGAGGAAAGAGGACTGGAAACGCTACTTTAGGGACGGAAGAAACTGAGCGGTAGTAGGGCAAAAGCAAAGTATCACTATTGGAGTTTGCGGAAGACAACACGAAATCCAACTGCATCAAGGCTTTGGTCGGGCAAGTTAAGAGTGCTACGAGCGGCGCAACGGAACGCGCCTGGAAAGACGTACTCCCAAGAACCACCACGTAAGACGTGATACTGTCCTTTAGGAGGTCCTTTAGGGTTGTCCGTATCATTCGGGTTATACTTCTCGGCATACCAGTCGTTACACCACTCCCACACATTACCCGCCATATCGTACAAACCATACCCATTTGCAGGGTGAGTTCCTACGGGAGCCGTGCCTCCTGCATCTCCACGCCTCTCCTTAGATCTGTGTAACTTCGTCTTATCGAACACATCTCCCCAAGGGAACACTTTCTCCTTTAGACCACCTCGTGCCGCACATTCCCACTCCGCCTCTGTGGGCAAGTCACACGCTACACCTACCTCTTTGCTCACCCAGTCACAGTATGCCTTCGCACCTGCCCAATCTACATTGACGATAGGATGGTCGCCCTTACTCCAGTTCGGGTTGAAGGAGTTTCCGCCCGCGTGGGGTTCTGGGGGCATCATCTTCCCTGTTGCCTCACAAAAACGCCTGTATTGCGCCACCGTAACTACATTTAAGCCCATATAAAAGCCGTCGACACTGACTTCACGGATAGTGTTCACAAAATCAGCGAGAAAAAATCCCATCTTAAATGTGCTTTGGGGAATGTGTACCAGTTCCAAGCCTGTTTTTTGCTTTATTTTGTCCTTCATCTCACGAATAGCGGACTTTATAGGAGCCTCTTTGGGTTCTTGTATTGGTGGTGTTTGTTTGCCCCAAGCCGAAGAGAGGCAAAGTAGCCCCATAGAGAGTAGGGAGGTTAGTGTGATAATTTTACGGTGCATAGTGCCTCCTATAGTTGTCTTCCCACAGATAGTAGTGTGTTAGACAGTTCTTTGTGACAATCCTTCTTTGACTACCTGTTTCCTATA
>OMJJ01000309.1 GCA_900299305.1 bacterium
CCCAAAGTTCCCGATACCTACATCGGCTTGGCGGTACTCAACAACTCGTCCCAACGCTATCCTTATGCTGTAAAATACCTTCAAGAGTATATTAAACTCTCACCAAACAAGGGCCCCGGATACGCACTTCTTAGTCGTATGCACCTCAACATGAGAGAGTATGCGAAAGCCATTGAGACTGGCAAACTCGCCGCGCAAACCATGCCCGATAGTGGGAGTTCGTGGTACATCCTTGCACAAGCATACTCCTATCAACCCACCAAGCAGGACTGGAACGCCGCTGTAGATGCCTACCAACACGTAATAAAACTGGTTCCGAACTGGGCAAACGCTCACTATGAACTAGGGAGAGCACTGGAGAAACTAGGTAAAAAAGAGGACGCGATAACCTCCTATCGTACTGCGATAAACTTTGCCCCCACCAAAGGAAAGTATCAGTACCAACTCGGACACCTTTTAGTAGATACAGGCAAAACAGAGGAAGGGCAACGGGTGATTGCTGCCTCACAGAAATATATCAAGTTGAACTCGGAAGAGGAGATATGGACAACCAAAGCCGCCACCAAGCCCAAAGACCCCGAAAACTACTATCAACTAGGGCTTATCTTCGCGCAGTATAACGACTATGTGAAGGCGAAGCAGTGCTTCGAGGCGACCATGGCACTAAGCCCAACCTATAAAGACGCACGTGCTCAATGGAACCGCGTCAGTCCGCTGGCAGGTGGAACCAAATGAGAGGACGCTTAGGGCTACTAACCTTACTTCTCTGCCTATCGGCTTGCCAACCCACCAAGCCAAAAGAGGCGACTCCCGCTCCTGCACCTACCTCTACCACTGCCGCACCTGTTGAGCCGCAGACAGTTGCTCCTCCCACACAAACCACACAACTCAGTGTAGAGCAAGCCCGCGATATTCTTAAATCGGCGACAAAAACCTTTAACAAAGACCCGCATACATGGCTAGAACTTGCGCTGTTTGAGTTCAAAGCAAACAACGCAACCGAAGGTGAACGCCTACTAAAAGAGATACAGCAACGCTTTCCAACCTACGCTCGTGCCTCCTATCATCTAGGGATGTACTATGGGTCTATCCAAAAAGTACCGCAAGCTATCGAGGCAATGGAAACCGCCGCAAGTCGCGCCCCCAAAGATGCTGTGATACTTACTAGTGTTGCCGTTGCCGAACTGGGCAGGAATAATGAAAGCAAAGCAAGGCAGTATGGAGAGCAAGCCATTCAAGCCGACCCCCAATACGCTGATGCCTATATCTTGCTCGCAAGAGTATACGACCATCCGGGAGCGCACCAAAAAGCTATTGAGTACGCAAATCAGTATATAAAGTACTCTCCCAACCCTGCGCCGGGCTACTATATGCTAGGGCGCATCTATGTACGGCAAGCCAACAAAGACAAATCTATCGAGTGGCTCCTAAAAGCCCGCGATGCTGACCCCAATAATCCCAAAGTTTGGCTTTTGTTGGGGCGCGTGTACTATGAGCTGTTTCGCACTACCAAAGAGGCAGAAGGAGTACAGTGCCTTCAAAAGGCACTCGAACTCGACCCCAACCAGTGGGAGGCACATCAGTGGCTAGGGCGTTTTTGTGCGGGGCAAAACCGTTGGGCAGAGGCGGTATCGCATCTCCAAGAGGCTCTTAAATACACCCCCGACCCCGGCTCTCTCTACTACGATTTGGGGCAAGCACTGCTCAAATCGGGGAAGGTGGTAGAGGGGCAGAAGATGCTCACCCGACACCAAGACTATCAGACCTACACAACCATGATGGGCGAACTGACCAAATCCGTCGCAAAAGACCCCAAAAACCGCGAACTGCGTTACAGTATGATACGCCTCTGCCTCAAATACCACCAGTCACAGGGAGCCATTACCCTCCTAAACGAAGCGGAACACGACTTAGGAACCGATAGTACCTTTCTTGCGCTACGCACTCAAGCCCTCTCCGAACGCGGCGCACCACAAACCAGTGCAGAACCAAGCCTACCCTCGACACTAGGAGGTAAGCCATGAGCGAGAACGCTACTCCCAAGAAAAGCCGCCTGCTGTTTGTGCTGATTGGACTACTAGCGGTTATGGGCATTGTCTATTTTGCACTGCCAAAATCGTGGTTCGAGATACCCGACGAGACCAAACAACCCAAAGCACCCGACCCAAACGCACGAATACAGCAGACCGCCGACTCCAAAGATTTTAAGGAGCACCTACAGGCGGGAATGGCTCTTGCCGCGCAAGGCAAGATACCCGAAGCCGAAGAGCGTCTGAAGACTGCCGCCCGCCTTGCCCCCGAAGCCTCGATTGTGCATCATAATATCGGGGTCTTCTACCTAAACACGAATCAGCCCGATAAAGCCGATTCTGCCTTCCAACGCGAACTCGAAATCTCGCCGGGGTACGGACCGGCTCACTACTCGCGGGGGCTTACCCTACAAGCGCGAAAACGGTACGCAGAGGCGGCTTTGCAGATGGAACTCGCCACCCAACTCTCACCCGATTTCCCCGACCCCTATCTCGCTCTCGCCACCCAACTCTCTGGAAAGCGTCCTGTAGAGACCATTCAGAAGATGGTAGATACCTACCTACGCTTGGGGGGCAACAACAAAGGCATGGCTTACTACGACCTCAGTCTCGCCTACAAAACCGTGAAGAACTACGCCCCTGCCGTGAAGTACGGAGAGATGGCGTTAAAAGAGGATGGAAACTCTTACCTCTTTTTACGGAATATGGGGCAGCTCTACAGCTACACAGACCGTACTGCGGAGGCAGACACCCTGTTACGTAAAGCATTGACGCTTACCAAAGACCCTTCACCTGTCTACATCGAAATCGGTATGAACGCCCAAAAAGCCAACAAACTAGACGATGCCGTAGCCGCCATGAAGAAATCTTTGGAACTCAGCCCCCAAACGGGGAATGTACACCTCTATCTTTGGCGTATTTACCAACGTCAGGGAAATAAGGCGTTGGCGGCAAAAGAGGAAGAGGCGTTCCGTACATGGCAAAAGGCAGAGATTGCCGAACTGACTCGCCGCCAAAAAGCGGCGGGCACTCACCCACAGCCACCTCAAAACCCAACACATCCCTAGATAGATTTTACCTTTGGAGGTTCGTATGACCCGCTCCTCAATTTTGGGGTTACTCACTACCTGTTCTCTACTCCTCCTCGGTGTTGTGGGGTGTAGTGGCAACAAGCCTACCCCGCCCGAAAACCCTGTAAAACCCGTTAGCACACAAAACAGTACCCCCACCACCGCTAGCAACACAAGCCTTGTAGACGCGCCCGGTGATACCGTTACGTTTACCGACATTACCGAGCAAGCCGGGATAAACTGGACTCACTTTAGCGGAGCAAGAGGAAAGAAGTATATGCCGGAGGTCGAAACCCCAGGATGTGCTTTCTTTGATTACGATGGTGATGGTCGCCCCGACATTCTTCTCTTGAATGGAGCAGACTGGCCCGAAGTAAAGTCGGGGCGCAAGCACACCCTGGTCGCGCTCTATCACAACGAGGGTAACGGCAAATTCAAGGATGTAACCGCCGGCTCTGGCTTGGATATTGAGATGCACACCATGGGGGTAGCAGTAGGGGACTACGATAACGACGGCAAAGATGACCTCTACATCACCTGCCTGCTAGGACCAAGTCATCTGTTCCACAACGAGGGTAACGGGAAATTCAAGGATGTAACGGCACAAGCGGGGGTTGGCAACGAGGGGCATTGGGGGTCTTCTGCGGTCTGGGTAGACTACGACCACGATGGTAAACTCGACCTCGTGGTAGGAAACTACTGCAAATGGACACCCGAAACCGACATTCGATGTACCGTCTACAAGGGAGAGAAGTCGTACTGCACCCCACACACCTATACCGGCGACTCGCTACGGCTGTTTCATAACGACGGGGGAGGGAAGTTTTCGGATGTGACCCAGAAGGCGGGACTGGTGTGGACTCAGGGCAAAACATGGGGACTAACGGTTCTGGACTACGACGGCGACGGCTGGGAAGATATTGCCGTAGCGAACGACATGGAACCCAACTGCCTTTTCCGTAATAAGCACGATGGAACCTTTGAAGAGGTGGGAGTGATTACGGGCATGGCTCTACCCGAATCGGGGCAAGCGAAAGCGGGTATGGGTATCGACTCGGCGGATATAGACAACTCTGGGCGCGAGAGTATTCTGGTATCCAACTTCTCTGGTGAGGGGCTTTCCCTGTTTCATAACGCGGACGGCAAAGGTTTTCGCGATAAGACCACCGAGGCGGGTATGATGGATAGTAGCCTACTTAAAATGGGGTGGGGGCTATTTATCTTCGATTACGACCTAGATGGGCGCAAAGACGCTCTTGTGTGTAATGGGCATATCTACGATAATGTAGCGAAATTTCAGCCCGATGTTCGCTTTGCAGACCGCCCTTTGCTGTTTCACAATCTGGGAGGCATGAAGTTCGAGGAGGTTGCGGAGAAGCGGGGAGATATACAGAAGCCCCAAGTAGCGCGAGGCTGTTCTTATGCGGATATAGACGGCGACGGCGACCTTGATGTGCTGATAATGTCGATGGACGGTAAGCCCCGCCTCCTACGCAACGACGGCGGTAACAAAAACAACTGGCTCCGTATCAAACTAGAGGGTGTGAAGTCTAATCGTAACGGCTACGGTGCAAAGATAGAGGTAACAGTTGCGGGGGTAACGCAGTTGTATCGGGTGCGAAGCGGCTCTAGTTTCCTCTCTGCCCTAGAGCAGATAGCAACGATAGGGCTAGGCAAGTATACCAAAGCGGAGACCGTGAAAATATCGTGGAATACGGGGCAGGTAGATACCTACAAAGAGGTAGACGCGAATGTGCTTTTGGTTGCGACAGAGGGCAAGGGCGCAAAAGCGTACACCAAACAAGACCTGAAATCGGTTCCGAAGGAGTATAAGGGTTCCTAAAGGGCTTCTGAACGATAGAGACCGCCTTTTCACCACTTCCCGCGGTGAAAAGGCGGTCTCTTGAATATCTACGTTCTAGTTCCCAATGCCGATGCTTATCATCGAGTTATCGGGGGCGTAGGCGATGTGAAGTTGGCGTAGTACGCTAAGACCGAGCGTATAGCGTCCTTGATAGAATCCCATGCGGAACGCGAGTAGTTTGGAGAGATTCCACTCTGCTCCAAGATTGAGGTGAGCATGACCGCTTCCCATTCCTGCCAAGTCTGCAACGGTAACTAAGCCTGTCTTTTGGGGGCGGTATGCCAACCCGATGTTGAGTTGGGTGGGAAGCCCGCCCTGTATGTTGTGTCGGAAGAGATTTTGTAGGGATGCTCCTACGGTGAGGTCGGGACGAACCTCCTTGAGCATACCAAAGTCCATCGAGAAGTTGTTCGATTGGGGGTCGGTTGCTTTTGATATAGTCGCGGCGTTTTCGATACCGGCGGTAGAGCCGTTGAAGGTGACGAGCGTCCCGATGGAGTCTTGTACGTTGTAGCGCAGGTTTACGCCGTAGGAGGTCTTTTCGTTGATGTTCTTTGCAAAACTGAGGATGGTCTGCACCCCTCCCACACCGCCGATAGTGGCGTTACTTCCTGCTTTTGGAATGGTTCCCCCTGCTTCGTAGTCTAGCCCAACGGCTCCGGTAGAACTGCGCGGCATGATGCCGAAAGAGCCGTAGGGGAGTATGGTCAGTGCGAAGCCTTGAAAGCCGAGCGCGAAGGTTCCGTTGATGTCGCCGCGTGTGTCGGTTGCGCCGAGTTTACGGGCGAGGTCTACCTGCCCTTGCGTGTTGGTGGGAATGTTGCCGACCAGAGTTCCTAAGTTTTCTGCCCCCGTTAGGCGTGCGCCCAGCGTAAAGGGGGTGGCATGAAATCCTTTGATGCGGGCAATGCCTGCGGGGTTCCATGAAGCCGAATAGAGGTCATCTGCGAGGGCGGTAAACCCTCCCATACCAAGCGCACGGGGACCGGAGCCTAGTAGTTGTGCGTTTGCCGTGTTTCCAGCTACTCCTAAAGTAGCCGCCAAGCCAAGTGTTAACAGAATACGTCTCATGTTTTTCCTCCTCAGTAGGTGTGGAAGTAACCTCTGTGTTACTCCCTTCTAGTGTAGCGGTGGAATGTAGTCTCCGTGTGCTTCTATGAGGTCATCCACCAACGCCCAAATCTCGTCTAGGGTCAGTTCGGCGATGGTGTGTGGGTCGAGCATCGCCGCATGGTAGACGTGTTCTTTTTTGCCCGTGAGAGCCGCCTCTACCGTAAGCGACTGTACATTGATGTTGGTCTGCATCATGGCGGCGAGTTGGGGTGGGATTGCGCCGATACGGGTGGGTTGTAGTCCGTTTTTATCCACCAGTACGGGCAGTTCTACACAGCACCCTTGCGGTAGGTTGGTGATAAGCCCCTCATTAGCGACGTTACCATAGACTACGCGGGGTACTCCCGTTTCCAAACTGTGGATAATGAGGGAGCCGTACTCGTGACTGCGGTGTACTTCGATGGGGTCGTCGCCCTCGAACTGCGACTTCATGGAGTGCCAACCCGCTATCTGATTTTCACAACGGCGAATATACTCGTCTAGGGGGACATTGAACCGCTCTATGAGGTCGGGGCGGTCTCGGCGAATGAAGTAGGGGCAGTACTCGGCGAAGTGCTCCGAAGACTCGGTGACAAAGTAGCCCAAGCGGGCAAACATCTCGTAGCGCACTCGGTTCCAGTCGGGGATGCGTCCCTCTTCGGCTACCTTGCGAATGAGCGGGTAGAGGTCTTGCCCGTTATGCTCGAAGGTGAGGTAGAACGCCATGTGGTTGATACCCGCGCAGAGGTAGTTAATCTCGTCGAAGGGGATACCGATGTCGTGGGAGAGTTGTTCTGCGGTTCCTTGTACGCTATGGCACAAGCCAACCGTTTTTACAGAGGTCGCTCTGGTGACAGCCCACGTGTTCATACACATCGGGTTTACGTAGTTTAGGAAGGTGACATCGGGGGCGACCTCTTCCATGTCGCGGCACATATCCAGCATAACGGGGATGGTTCGTAACGCCCGCATAATGCCGCCGATACCGAGAGTGTCTGCGATGGTTTGGCGTAGCCCGTACTTCTTGGGTATCTCGAAGTCGATAACGGTGCCGGGTTTGTACCCACCTACCTGAATCATGTTGATAGCGTAGTCTGCGCCCTCTAGTGCCTCTTTGCGGTTGGTGTGTGTGGTGATTTTGGGGTGTGCGCCTACGGATTGTGCTACTTTTCGTGCTACGATTTCGGAGGTGCGTAGCCGCTCCTCGTCGATGTCCATAAGCGCGATATGGCTCTCTGCTAGTTCGGGAAAGGAGAGTATGTCTCCTAAAAGGTTCTTTGCAAAAACGGTGCTACCCGCTCCAATCATGGCGATTTTTGCCATCTATTTCCTCCGTTAGTGGGGTTTATTTGAAGAGTAGTTCCCTTATAAGTAGGAGAATTCCTTCTTATGTGTAAAAAACAGATGCAAGAGCGATTTTCGATATTTTGAAGATAGTCTTTTCTCGAATTGACAAAACCCCTATTTTTTGCTACGATAGAGTTTCCTAATACACTCTACCTTTAAGGGAAGGAAGTTACCGCCGTGTCGGAGGTGAACTCACCCGATAGCACCAAACCTAAATCGCGTAAGCATCTCGTCGCTCGTCTCTTTACGGGAACCCTTGCGCCTCTTCTCTTTCTGATACTGCTTAGTATCACCCTCTCATTCATTGCACCCAATTTTGCTACCCGCGGCAACATCAAGCAGATAGCCGTTCAGGCGGCGGTGGTGGCAATACTGGCGTGTGGGCAGACCGCCGTTATTATTTCGGGGAACATCGACCTCTCGGTGGGTTCGATAATGGCGTTTTCGGGGATTGTCACCGCATACGCCTTCAATCACTACCAGATCTCTATTCCGATGGGCATGGTGATTGCCTGTATGGCGGGGCTTACTGGGGGGATGGTGTCGGGGGTGATTACCGCTTTTGGTAAGATACCCTCGTTTATCGTTACGCTTGGTATGATGGGGGTGGCGCAAGGTGTAGCGGGGATTATCTCGCACTCGCAAAATATCGGTAACTTACCACAGGGCTTTAACGTCTTTGGCTTTGGTGAGCTCTTTGGTAATGAGACCTCAGATGGGATTCCCTACGCGGTAGTGATGATGCTTATTGCCGCGATACTGGTTCATATTGCCCTTGCACGTACCTCTTGGGGGCGTTCTATGTACGCGATAGGAGGGAACAAAGAGGCGGCGCGTCTCTCTGGAGTACGCCTAACGTGGGCGATAACCTCCGTTTTTGCGCTATCGGGTTTGCTGGCGGGGTTCGCCTCTATCGTCAATATCTCTCGTGCCAGCGTCGCCTCGAAAGACGCGGGGGTCGGCTACGAACTGGACGCGGTTGCTGCTACCGTGATTGGGGGAACCTCGCTATTTGGCGGACAGGGCGGGATTCCCGGTACGATTATAGGAGCCATTCTTATCTACACCCTCCGCAATGCTTGCTCGTTAAAAGACTATGGACCGGAACACCAGCGCGTCATTATCGGCGTGGTGGTAGTGCTTGCCGTACTGTTTGACCGTTTCGGACCCGGAAGAAATCGTAAAACAACGTAACATAACTGTACGAAGGAGAACACAATGCACTCGAACACACTCAAAATTTCCTCCTTGCTTCTTCTCTCCTTTGGGCTTTTTGGTTGCCCCAAAGAGACCCCCAAAGAGGCGGATACAAAGGGAGGCTCAGGGGGCGAAAACATCCGTATCGCCGTTATCCCCAAAGGAACCTCCCACTCCTTTTGGAAGGGGATGGAGGCAGGGGCGAAAGCGGCAGGGAAAGAGCAGAAAGTAGAGATTATCTGGCAAGGACCGGATAAAGAGAACGATATTACCAGCCAAGTCAACCTTGTTCAAGACCAAGCCAACAAAGGCGTTCAGGGGGTGGTGCTTGCCGCTACCGATGCCACCGCGCTTGTAGAGCCTATCAAGGGACTAAAAGCGAAGGGAATCCCTACCGTTACCGTAGACTCCGGTGTTAATCAGGATGTTGCGGAGTGCTATATCGCTACCGATAACGTGAAGGGTGGACAGTTGGGGGCAGAAGAACTCGCGAAAGCGACAGGGAAAAAAGGGAAAGTGATAATGCTCCTCTTCCTAAAAGGAGCCGTCTCGAACGATGAGCGTGAGAAGGGCTTTTTGGAAGGGCTGAAAAAGTATCCCGGTATGGAACTGGTGGGAACCCAGTACGCCAATAGCCCCGAAGAGGCACTAAACCATGTGACCAATATGCTGACCGCACACCCCGACGTGGTGGGTATTTTCGCCGCAAGTGAACCCAATGGGGTAGGAGCCGCCAACTATCTGCGTCAGATGAAGAAGGTGGGGCAGATTAAACTGGTCGCTTACGATACCTCTGCCGAAGAGGTGAGCGCGATGAAAGAGGGCGTTATCGAATCGCTTATCGTGCAGAATCCTTGGGAGATGGGGTATCAGGGCGTGAAAACGGTACTGAAATCTATTCGTAAAAAGCCCATCGACAAAAAGATGATTGATAGCGGCGTGGTGGTGGTCAATAAAGCCAACATGGGTCGCCCCGATGTGCAGAGGTTGCTTACTGTACCGAAAGAGTAGCCTGTTTTGTAGAGGGCGGGGGGTGGGCAGTAGTGTGCCTACCTACTGCCCTCTTTTTGTATTTTAAGTCCATTTTTATAGACCGTTAGGAGGTGTCTCTTAATGCGCTTCGACCCAGAGGCTCACCCTCACCGCCGCTATAATCCGCTGACCGAAGAGTGGGTGCTGGTCTCTCCTCATAGAACGCAACGCCCTTGGCAGGGACAGCGCGAAGCCGCTAGTGGCGACAACCGCCCCGCATACGACCCTACCTGCTACCTCTGCCCCTCCAACTCTCGTGCGGGTGGTGAGACGAACCCTGCCTACACCGAGACGTTCGTCTTTTCAAACGACTACTCTGCACTCCTGCCTCAAACTCCTTTAGCGGGGGGAAGTGAGCAGGGGCTACTGCGCTCGGAACCGGTGCGTGGTGAGTGTAGGGTCATCTGTTTCTCTCCTCAGCACAACCTTACCCTGCCCGAAATGGAGGTCGCGCATATTGCCAAAGTAGTGGATGTATGGGCAGAGCAGGTTACGGAACTAGGGGCGCGAAACCGTTGGGTACAGGTGTTCGAGAACAAGGGGGCGGCGATGGGATGCTCTAACCCGCATCCGCATGGTCAGGTATGGGCAGGGAGTTTTCTGCCGAACCTACCTGACCGCGAAGACGAGACCCAACGCGCCTACGCCGTAAAACACGGCTCCCTACTGCTGTGCGACTACTTGGCACAAGAGCAGGAACGCAATGAGCGTATTGTAGAGGAGAATGAGAGTTGGGTGGTGCTGGTTCCGTACTGGGCAGTGTGGCCCTTCGAGTATCTGCTGTTGCCTAAGCGTCCTGTTTTGCGCCTCCCCGACCTTACCTCCCAAGAACGGGTTCGCCTCGCCGAAATCCTCCGTAAGTGCCTTGTGCGTTACGATAATCTGTTTGAGACCAGTTTTCCCTACTCGATGGGGTGGCACGGCGCACCTACCGACGAGGGCGACTACTCGCACTGGCAACTGCACGCTCATTTTTATCCGCCGCTACTCCGCTCGGCATCGGTACGAAAGTTTATGGTGGGCTACGAGATGCTAGGAGAGCCTCAGCGCGACCTTACCCCCGAACTCGCGGCGAAGCGGCTACGAGAGGTCTCCGAACTCCACTACAAACAAGAGGCAACCCCATGAAGAGGTCGGAACGCCTCCGCCTTGTGTTAGGAGTAGGGGTCTTCTTACTGATTGCGGTATCTCTCCTGTTTCTAAAGGCAAAGATACTGCACCCCTTCTTGGGGGTCTCCTCGAACTCTCCTACCACTGCGGAGTATCGGTACGGCAACCGAGTTGGGGGCTATGTCCTCTCTCTTAGGGCGAACGGGACGTATACCGAAGAGCATTTTCATAGTACTGCAAGTAAAGCCGAGCAGGATAGACAAGAGGGTATCTATACCAACAAGGAAAGCTCTATCCTTTTTACTCCTTCGCACCCAGAGCAAAAGCCGTGGACGGGCTATCTGGTTGCTTGGGGGCAGCGTACCTACCTTCTGAAAGAGGGCGACTTCGAGCGATTTTGCCGCGCCATTCAGACAGGGGAAGAGCCGCGCCATGTCGAACAGAGCGACGATTTCCCCATGAGCAACCCGCAAGAGAAGGCGCAACCCACAGGGCTACCGGAGTTCCCCAAAGCGTTTCAGCATCTGCTTACGGAGGTGCATCCGGTGGAACCGGGGATAGAAGCGGGATACGCCTATCTCTACCGGAAATCCAAAGCCGCTATCTTGCTATTTCAGCAGAACTCAGTAGTAGAGGCGACCCACTACGCCCTAGATGTGCTAAAGCGAAGCGAGTATCTACCAGAGAGAGACCTCTATACGCACGACATGAACATCGTTTTGGGGGCGATTGCGCTACAGGGCGGCAAAACCAAACGTGCCAAAGAGTACCTTGCAAAAGCGGCAGAGTCGTTTCCTAGCCGAAGTTCCAGCCCCTACAAGATGTTATTGGCAGGGCTATGGAAGCGGGGTGAAACGGAGCCGGTTTTGGAGTATGTGGATGCCCTTATCAAACACGAGAACGACCCTGAGCATACGCAGGGGTGGCGTGATAGCGTAACCCAAGGCAAAATCCCCGCTCTCTTTCAGCAAGACGAGGAGTGAGGGGAGATAGAGGGGGTAATCGCATCACTTTGAGATAGGAGGGTTACTCACTTTACGGTATAGCCAGCGGGTTAGCCCTCATCCTGTCCTTTCAGGACATCCTTGCCCCCAAGTTTGGGGGAAGGAGGATATGGCTGTAAGGTTTTCTTGTTCCTAGCAAGGCATACCTGCACAAAAAGGCTACTACCTGACTATAGAGTGCATTCGCCTCTTCGCCCAAA
>OMJJ01000310.1 GCA_900299305.1 bacterium
AGAAGGCTTCGTTGGGAGCACCTGTAAACGGGCGCGGCGACAACGCTCCACACCCCGATACGTCCAGCACTAGCACCGCGTTACCCGCTTCACATCTCTTCCGTATCCAACTGTAGTGTGGACGCAAGCAGTTCGTGCCGCCGTCCCATAACGCAATCGTAACGGGAAGGCTTTGACCATCATACCGTAGAGCGCGAAACAGGTAGCCGCTGTTCAACACCTTCTCTTGTGACCACCATATCGCCATCTCTACGTGCAAATCTTCCTCGTGTACCGTGCGGTGGAAGCGTGGGTTGAGAGGGTGAGGCGTTCTGTTTTGGTGTACCTTCTCGGTGAGCCATGTTTTGGCGCGTTGGAGTGCTTCCGCTCTCGGCAATGCTTTTCGCAGTTGCACCGCCGCTTCCAAACGCGCTTGGTTCGCCTCGAAAGTAAACTCTGCGCCCTCTATCTCTCCGCGTACCTGCCCCGATTCCGTACACCAGAGTTGTTCGGGGGGGAAGGGCGAAATGGGAAAACTCTCCGCGTCCACCTCCTTATTCAAGAGGTGTTTTGCAAAGAACGTCGCCGCAGAGCATGCCATACGCGGGGTGTAGCAGTGGGTACTGGCATCTTCTACAAGGTCAACCTCATCCGCTTTCCCAAAGAGTTCCCACTGCCGCTTGCAACGCTCTACTGTTCGACGGGTTCCTTCGATGGGGAAGAAGTCGCTCTGAACGGCGAGGACGCGGACGGGCTTGGGAGCCATTGCAAGTAGAATATCTTCATGGTCGAGACCATTCGCGGTAAAGCCCCGCCAAATCTGCTCTGCATCCTGTGCGCCGCTTGTGTGCAGATAGGTTTCGCGGTTCATAATAAAGGTGACAGGAACCGCCGCCGCAAGACGTGGTTCCGCCATCATAATTAGGCTAGATTGCGTTCCCCCACCAGAGTTCCCGGTCACCCCGATACGGTTGGGGTCTACTTCGGGGCGGCTTAGGAGGTAGTCTACCCCTCTTATCGCGTCGTGGAGAAAGTAGCGAGCAAGCGAATCGCCGAGGGGAAGGCACTGCGCTCCCGCGTAGTCGTGTTCGTAGGTTCCCCACGAGATGGCTCCCTCTTCCAAAGAAGGCTCGTAGTAGGCAAAGCGTTCTCCCTGACCGATAGGGTCTTGAGCAAGCACTAACAGCCCTGCCTGTACCAGATGCTGACATACTATTTGATACTCCGGTTGGTGCTTTGCCTGTTTATGGTGTCCGCAAAGGAAGAGTACCGCCCCGGTTGGTTGCGAGACTCCATCGGGAACGTAGAGGTTTGCGGTAACAAAGTGGTTGGGGCGCGACTCGAAAATCACCTTCTCAATACAGTAGCCCTCTGCCTCAACAAGCCCCGTCACCCGTGCATTTAGCGGAGTATCCGAAGAGGGCAACCCCCCAATACCCGCAAGTAGAGCCTCACGGATTTTTGTTTGACGTGTGTATACCGCTTCTTGCGTGGTGAGGTCGTCACGTTGTCTATCTCCTTCCGCAAAAGCCGAGAGGGAACGCTGATAGATATGCTGTTTGAGTTGGTCATTTAGGTCGTAAAGCCAGTGACCGGGGGAGAACTGCTCTAAATCACGAAATGCCATTCGGAAAACCCTCCAAAAAGTTGCGCCCTAGCGTACACAGCTGGGATAACTACACCCACAAACAGGAAAATACTCAGGGCTTTCTCCCTGCCCTGTATAGCGGGACTGTGCCGACATATACGAGAGCGCAATCGCCCGCCGCCATGCTTGGCTGTGGTTTGGGGCGGTGTAGTGCGGAATCAGCGAGTGGAAAAACAGCCCGCTTCCCGCCTTCATGGGGACAGCCACTCCTTGCGTGGGGTCGATATGGGCGGGGTCTATCACAAAATCGTCTGTTACCGAGACGTGGGGAAGCGCACCGAGTTTGTGTCCCCCTGTTAGAACCACCATACAGCCGTTTTCGAGGGTCGCGTCGTCGAGGGGGAACCAGCAGGAGCAGAGTTCCATCGGTTCGATAGACCAGTAGGGCGAGTCCTGATGCCAGCCCTTTGCAGAGCCGACAGAGGGGGGCTTCATAAGGAGCGAGTTGCGAAACATCTTGATGTCCTCGCCTAAAATCCCCCTCAAAACTCCTATGATGTTGGCGTGTAGCCCCAACCCCCGAAATAGGTCGTCGCCCTGCACCAAGCCATCTATTTTGCGGATACCATCTCCGGGATGCGCCACGCTCAGTTCCCCTCGTTGAATCCGCGGCTCTATCTGAATCGTCAGTTTTTCGGTGGAGCGTCCGCCGTGCGTATACTCCCGTAGGCGAACACGTAACGCCTCTACCTCATCCGTTGTAAGCAAGTCAGGGACGAGGAGGTAGCCCGTTTCGTGGTAGTGTTGTCTCTGCTCTTCTGTGAGGTTCATCGCCTACTTCCCCGTCTTTATCCACTCTTCATCTAGCACCGCATGGTTGACTACCGAGCGTTCGTGGGAGGTGTATACCACATGAATCTTACCGTCGTGTGCCTGTATCGCAAAGGGGTAGCCGTAGTCGAAAGCCCCTGTCGCCAAGTTGCGCTTGTGTCCCCAACTCTTATCGTTATCGGTAGAGAGGGCGACGGTAAGCGGGGTGCGCTCGTTCATGCTGTCGTTAAAGACGAGGAAGAGGTTGCCGCTCTTTAGTTTTAGGAAGTCTACGGCGGCGTTCGGATTGGAGAACGCGGAGTCTTTGCCCTCTGACCATGTATGCCCTCCGTCATGCGATTCGGAGCGAATGATGTAGCCGTCTGTTACGGGGTCGTAGCCGCCTCCGCGTCGGCAGTAGGCAACTAAGTGGTCGTGCGTTATCTGCACAACGGCGGGCTGGAGATTGCCTTTCGCAGAGCGGATGATGCCGCTCTCCGTCCATTTGCGCGTTTTGGGGCTATAGCGCAGAAATCGGGAGGTGGTATCCGCCCCTACCTTCTCCGTATCGAAGCCCGTTTCGTGATAGACCGGAAGCAGATACTCTCCGTTATCTAGCACTATCGGATGCCCCCGCACCATCATCCCTTGCAAACTAGAAATCAGAAAACTATCCGACCACGTTTCTGCGTTGTCGTGCGATACCTTTGCTTGTATAAACGACGACGACCACGTTTCACCGGGGCGCACCACATAGAAGAGCCACACCACACCATCGGGTGCTTGCCAAATTACGCCGTTACCTAACGAAGAGAAGGGGTCGTGAGCGATTCGCTTGGGGCGTGACCAGTGTGCTTCGCCTTTTTTGAGACGTGCGCCGAAGACCCCTGTATCTACCGCATACTCTCCATCTCCACCATAGTAGACGAGATAGAGGTCGCCGTTAGCCAGTTCGGTAATGGCGGCGGGGTGTTTGTACTTTCCGGTGGGGGTCTCTTTCCCAAAAACGCGCTCTATTTTCAAATGAGTTCCCTCTACAGGTTTGGGCAGAGGCGAGAGTATTCCACTTGCCACCGCCATTAAAAGCGAAAACGAAACCATACTTTCAAAACTCCTCGCGTTTAGCCGTAAGCCCCCAGAGTATGCACTCCCAGCAGTCGTTTACGGCGCGGATTGGCACGTTCCAGAATATCGGGCGGCATCTGATAGTTTAGGAAGGGGTAGAAGCGTTGGGAGATGTAGCGTTTGGCGTAAGGGGCTTGCTGTACCCAACGAGTTCTATCTTTGGAGCGGTTGGGTGCGCCTCTGTGCCAAGTCTGGTCGTGCCAAACTACCACCGTTCCCGCCTCTCCTACCGCACGGAACACACTCTTACCCTCATAGGTGGGGTCTCCGTTTGCATCTCGGTCTTCCGCATCGGGTTGCCGCCCCGAACGGTGGCTTCCCGGCACAAACTCAGTGGGACCCAACTCCTCATCTACATCGCACAGGTAGTAGTTGAGGTTGGCAACAAAGCAGGGAACCGGAATACGTGGGTCGAGGGGAACACCTTTGGGACGGGGGAAGCGAACCGTCTCGTCGGCGTGCCAACCTGAGATACCATCGCCAGGGCCCGTTCGTAAGGCACTGTTCGCAATCAGGTGGCAGTCGTGTCCCAGTATCGCTTCTACAAGATCAATCATGGGAGAGTAGTCTATCAATCTCTCGAACGGCTCTCCATGCTCGAACATTTTGGGTCTCCAGATACGCTGCATGGTCTCGCCATACAACGCAGACTCCTCGTTGTAATCCTCGAAGTCGCGCTTCACTCCCTCAAGCAGTTGGGCAACATAGTCGGGGGGTAGCATTTTGGGAAGGACAAGGTATCCATCGGTATGAAACTGCTCCACAAGGGCAGGTATATCCAGTACAGGGTTCGACATCGTTATCGCTCCTAAAGGTCATTTGGTGGAGTAGTATTCGTCTTACCTCTCTGGTTCTCCTGCCGCTTTGGGTAAATCGAGCAGGGAAACTCCCGTACTATGCAGAATAGGAGGGGCGTTACGGAACACACACAACTACAAAGGAGTTTATATACACCATGTACTCTTATCAACGCCCTTTGGTCGCTTCTGCCCTCGCTCTTGCTGTGCTAGTAGGCTGTAGCCCCAAAGAGGAGCCCAAACCCGAAGCACAGAAACCTACCACTGCAACAGAGACCAAAACTGAAACTGCCTCAAAACCAGCGGAAACTGCCCAAAAGCCAGTAGAACTCGCGAAACCGGAAGGAGCCGATAAGACAGAGGCTCCCACCGATAGAGTAAAGACCGATACCGCAAAACCAGATACCAAAACAGGAGAGAAACCCAAAGAAGAGAAGCCAAAAGAGGCAAACGGCGGCAAAGAAAAATACATCACCACTGCCTCCGGCCTCAAGTATGCAGTTCTGAAAGAGGGGACAGGGAAACTGCTACAACGTGGTCAGACAGCCCTTGTACACTATCGGGGAACCTTTGAAGACGGTAAAGAGTTCGATAGCTCATATAAGCGGGGACAGCCATTTCCTTGTCCTGTAGGGGTTCATGCGGTGATTGAGGGATGGGACGAAGCACTGCTTGGAATGAAGGTAGGGGAGAAGCGTAAACTGATTATTCCCGGCAACCTCGCTTATGGTGCAGAAGGCAGACCGGGCGCAATTCCCCCGAACGCCACCCTTCTCTTTGATATAGAGGTTATGGGGCTACAAGAGTAGAAGCCTTTTATAGGAGATAGACCACTTTTCTGCTCACGACTCTGGTCTGATTAGGACAGTTGATAAGGGTATGACTGAGTATGGGAGTATTGTGAATACTTCTATATTACCATGCCCTTGTCAGCCGTTCGTATAGGAGGTGATGCAGTGCAGGTGGTGGTAGGCTTCTCCTTCTATGCCCCAAGTTGGTCTACCTATCTAATATAGACGTTAGTTACAGCCCTGCTAAGAACGCATACTGTTTTTTGAAGTCGTTTACGCTAAAGCGTCCTAAGTCTAATGGCTGTACGACTACCAGCAACGGCTCTTTGCCGCTTTTCCCTAAAGTAAGGCGGCGAAGTGTGGTATGCCACCAGTAGCGGCTAGAGGCAGTAAAGCAGAGTGAAGGGGTGGAGTACCAGTAGTACACCATACTCTCCTCGCCAGTTGCTTTTTTTAAGCGCATCAGGTGGGCATTTCCTTTACCAAGTTCGATATTGCTTTGCGCGACAGGCTGCCACCCTGCACCTTGTAGGCAGTAGAGAGGGTCGTGTACTGCATGGCGATTGCGGCTACCGTCTATCACCGTAAGCAAAAAACCGCCCCCGCGCCCTGCATACTGCCGCCGAACTACCTTTGCCTCACCGAAAACCGTTTTGTCCTGGTCATTAAGCGCAATCTCTTTACTTCTAAACCCCACTCCACGGATGGGAATCTGTTTAAGGCGTGCCTCTGCGGTTTCGGGAGTAAGAAACCGCCACATACTCCCCAAGCCAACCATCGTAAGAAGAAGCACCCACCACTTACTTTCACCTAAGACTTTCATACTGCCTCCCTAGTGCGAACTCTAAATGAAAACTCATACCCTACTCCCAACAGAATGAGACCTAAGCGTAACATGAAAAGAGGGAGAGGCGATAACATGGCGAATCCCCAACTGAAGATAGGCATCCAGACCAGCGCGGTAAGAAGCCAAACTCTATTGCTACGGCATACCCCTAGTAGTGCCGCCAAGCCCATATAGCAGAGTAGGTTCATTTCGTCAAGTATGCCCAGCATGAGTAGCAGTGTTGCTATAACCACATAACGCTTTTTCTCTGTATCAAAAGGTTGTGACAACTCCTGCCACACTCTCTTTTGTAGTAGAGGCAGTATCCACAGCAGAAAGAGAAATCCGCTTCCATGCTCTAGGGGGGCATCTCTCCATGCTGTTAGTAGGCTCTGACACTGCCAAACTGCATAGGCAAGAAGTAGGATATAGAGTTTGCGGTTCATACGAGCACCTCTCTCCTTGTGCTTTGCCCATATCGTTTTGCTTGTAGCGTAAACAGAGAGTGGCACAGACCAAACATAAGCCCGATTGCCAATATCCCGCTTATAGGGTGTACGGTTCCCATTGCAAACTCCGCACTGGTCGAGAGACCGATAACACACAACAGAATAATGCGGATTACGTTGGCAATCCATGCCAGTCCAATCAAAAGAACGAGGTTTAATCCGTAGCGTGCCGTGGCTCCTAAGTGGGAGAAGGCGAGATAGGAGCCTGCGAGAAGCAGAGTTTGTAGCGCGTTTAACCCAGAGCAGGCAGGGGTTATCTGAATAGGCAGTCCTTGCGCTATCATCTGTACCCCTTCCCGATGAACATTCAAGCCTATAAGGTGTAGGAACCACTCTACGGCACATGCACCCGATAGTCGAAAGTACCAACCTATCTCTTGCCCATCTAGTAGCAACCAAGGAAACGAGAGGAGCGGCAACACTAATAGCGCACCGAGTTCCCTATGGTGGTTGGGCTTAATACGTACCACTAGCCAACTCCAAAGAAGAGCCACCCAGCCCAAAGCAAGTAACACGTTCGCGGCAAACAGGTTTCCTAGTAGCAGTAGCCCTACTCCCCAAACCACTCCGTTCTTGCGTAGGCGAAACTCTTCTTCATTCCACTCCCACCTTTTGGCAAAGTGGTAGAAGCCAGCAAAGCCTGCTAGTATAGGTAGCGCGTCGCCTGCGAGTGGCATCCATGCTCTATCCGAAAACCACATCCCTATCGCGAGAAGCACTAGAAAGCCGAGGTATGCCCTATCTTTGGTCTGCATCATTGTCGTTGCGCCTTTCGGATAGCCTCTAGGTTTGCCCGAATCTGCATCTCATCAGGATACCTTTGTAGAAGCTCTAGGGTCAGGTTTTCGGCGCGTTTCCAGTCATGGTTTGCGAAGGCAGTTTTTGCGAGATACGCTTTCCCTTCCATAGAGGTAGAGGCTATCTGTTGATAGATGCGGGTAGCATCTGCCGTCTTTCCTTGTGCGAGTGCAATCCGCGCCGCCAACTCTCTACCTGTTTCTGCACTCGCTAGGCGGGGCTGTGCTTGAAGTGCTTTCTGTGCCTCGCTTGGGCGACTGTTCTCTAAAGCGATAGTCGCCCAGAGCCATGCCGCCCGGTATCCGGTGTCGGAGTTTTCGTGTGCAAGTTGCTTGAACTCCTCTAGGGCGGTAGCATTTTGCCCAGACTTGAGCGACATCTCGGCGATGAGAAGGCGCAAAGGAGAAGAGGGGGCTTGTTGCTTTGCAAAGGCGACTGCCGCTTCTGTAGAACGGTTCGAGCGTAGAGACTGTGTTACTGCGTAGGCATACCACGCTGGGGTATCGGCAGGCAGTACACGGTTTGTGTCTCCCAAAAGGGTTAGCCCGGCTTCGCACCACCCAACCGCAAAACAGAGTGCGGAAAATACGTGGTCACTGCGTAGGAACTTATCGAGTTGAGGCGAAACGCTCTTTCCTGCACTGCGTTCAATCTCTAAAATAAACTGGTGTTGCTCTGCTTCCGAGTACGATAGCGGGGTAAATCCCTCTATTTTGGCAGGAAGCGTTTTCGACTTTCGGTAGGTGAGAACCTGTACCAGTGCCCGCTCCAAGTAGGGTTGATAGGAGGTCGCACGGAAACTGTTTTTTTGCAAAAGGGCGAGTGCCGCCGCATCGTCTCCACGTTGCAGGGAGTTTAGTAGTTTGAGCCAGTAGACCTCTGGGCGTTGCTTCTCATAGCGTCGTGCCTCAGTCAAACTTTCAAATGCGCTGTCGTCCCAGAGGTTCTCTTTCGGAATATGTTGAAGGCTTGTTACAAGCGGCTCTAGGTCGCCACTAGGGCACTTACCTATGTTGGCAGTATCTATGGGGCGGTAGAGTTTGCTCCAGAAGAGCGATTTTAACCAGATTGCATCCAGAGAAGGCGACTTCATACCGTCTTGCCATGTCTGTAGTGCGAGTTCGTAGTTCTGCCTTCGTAGATAGAACTGTGCCAGTTGGTCACGTAGTAGCGGATTGTTTGGGTTGGTGACGAGCGCGGCGGTGTACTCTACTCGCGCCCACTCTGGTTTGCCCAAACGTTCTAGCACCTGTCCCCGAAAGGAGCGCACGTCGGGGTGCTTCGGGTTTTTCTGAAATGCCTCCTGAAGATACTGCCATGCGGCTTTGAGGTCGCTGTTTGCGGCGATAGTGGCGAGGCGCAGAAGCCGCCCACAGTCCTTGTCGCCTTCAAAGCGGGCTGTTTTCAAGAGGGAGGTTGCCCCTGCCCTATCCCCATTGGCGATTCGGTTGTCCGCCTCGATTTCAAACCAGTATTCGGGATGCTTTTTAATCTTTTCCCAATGTCCTAGCAGTTTGGCATAGCCTTCTTTATCGTGAGACTGTAGCAGTGCACGTGCCACGATAGCCGAAGCATACTCATGTTTATCGAAGAGGGCAGGGTGTTTGTCGTAGAGAGGCAGTAGGTAGCGTGCATCCTTCATCTGCTCCAACGCCGTAACTTCAAACTCTAACCACTGCCCCTCTCGCTCACCGGCAGGGGGCATTCCCCCATGTGACCAGATGATAGAGAGCGCATCGGCAGAGCGTCCCTCTTGTAGAAGGCGTTGGGTTGCAGTTATCTGTGCCTTTTCTTGTTTGGCTACCACAAAACTGCGCCAGCGGATTCCTCCTGCGAGGAGGGTGGCTCCCCCTAATACAGAGAGAGTGATAATAAGTGTACGGCGTTGAAACATCTGAAGTTACTCCTAGTTGTTCTCGGATACCGTGCGTCTTCGGCGGTAGAACAAGAGGCTTGTTCCGCAAGTACCTAAGAGCGCGAAAGTACTGGGTTCGGGACCCGAAAGGGCTTTTACGTTTGCTTTTCCAATGTCTACTACAAACATGGTATCGTTATAGTCTCGGTCTCCGCCTCCATAGAGGTCTTCAAAGGAGATGAGAAGGAAGGGGCTATCGGGTACTACAAAGGCTACCGTGTGCTGTATCTTGTCCGGGTTTTGGTCTTTGTGAGCCGTGTAGACGTTCTTGCCGCCGTTTGCCCCATCAGCGATAAGGAAGAAGTCGAGCTGTGTGTTTTTGCCAAACTTCCCCAAGTTCACAAAGTCGCCCGGTAGTAGAGGCTCCGAGTTGGTTCTTTGTGGGTTCTTGTTGTTGCTCAAGTAGTTTATGCTACTAGAGGCATCTGGGAAAATCAGTTTAGGGTCGCCGGTCTTTATCCCAACCCCTTGTGTATTGAAGCCAAGGGTGTTGTGGTATCCTGCACCTTCACCTGCAAAATAGACACGGACATCTGCATCGGTTTTGAGTTTAAGTTTGTTGGTGTCTAGGGAGATAGCTTCGAGGCTATTGATACTATGTGTCTCCCCTAGGCGTGTATCAATTAGCTTCTCCACTCTAGGCATAATGTTCTTTTGGAAGTCCGCAGAGCGGGCATCCGAACCTGCCACTTTGACTTTGCCGACAATATCGAGACCAAAGGGGCGTGCCTTCGATTGAACGGAGGCATCTTTACCCGTGCCACCTTCCGATTCTTTTTCTTTACCGCCTTCGTTCTCTTTAGAACTGCTGGAACCTTTGTCGTCATCTGCCATAGCACGCATCTCCGTCATGGGAAGACTGACTAGGCATAATCCACTGAACAAGAGCATGGATAGGTTTCTCAGCAATAGGGTCTTGCTTTTCATAGGTTGTTGTTTACTCCTTAAAAGTTTGGGAACAGGTTCTATAGTAAACGGCTACACCATCAGTTTCCTATAGGGTCGTAAATGTTCCATTAAATGGGTTGTTTTCAAACAGGCGCACAGGTGAGAGCGCCTCCTTTCTAGCACCCAACAGGGCTTGTGGGTGTAGCACAAACCTGCACGGTATGGGGCTGAGGGTTACTCAACGCCGCGAAGGCGTGCCATTAAAATGTGATAGAGGAAGACAAAGTTTCCTACAAAGTAGCGTCTCCACATACGGCGCGGCTCTTGCAGGAAGCGGTAAAACCACTCCATACCAATCTCTCGCATCCATTGAGGCGCACGCGAAATCCGCCCTGAATAGAAGTCGAAAAGCCCTCCTACTCCTAGCGCAACCTTGGCTCCTGTCTCGGTAAGGTGTTCTGCAATCCACCGCTCTTGGTGCGGTGCACCAAAGGCAACTAGCAGAATATCTGCTTCCGATTCTCGAATGGAGTGGATAACCTCGCCCTCGGCACTTTTATCGTAGTAGCTGTGTTGTACTCCAACAATGTTCACGGAGGGGTACCGCTCTGCTACCCACGCCCGAACTCCTTCTGCTACTTCGGGGCGTGCTCCTAAGAGGAAGAGCCGCTTGCCTGTGCCTTCTAGTGCTTGGCAAAGACGAGGGAAGAGGTCGGTTCCGTTTACGTTTTGGCGAATTAGGCGACCTAGTAGTTTGCCCGCTAATTTCACTCCAATCCCATCCGCAAGGGTGAGTTCAGAAGATTGTAGGATACGTTTGTATTCTGAATCGCGTTGAGCAATGTTATAGCAGTCGGCATTGACAAAGGATATCTGCTTCTGCCCTTCGGTCTCTGTAAAATCCAGTATCTTCTCTATCACGTCGGACATGGTTAGGTTATGGACGGGGATACCCAGAAATGAGACCTTCTCTTGGGGTGCTTTTGCCTCTCCACCAAATAGGAGAGCGGGTAATGCACGTGCCGCAATACCTAAGTCACGTTTTACAGTACACTGTGCCAAGTACTCTATATCGGCTTGTAGTTCACCCTCAAAACCGATATTCATGCGCTTACGTACCCACCATAAGCAGATAAGCCCAGGGCGTAAAGACTGTCTCTGCCATACCTCAAACGCATGGAGGTTTATCTCTCCGGGAGAGACTGCCCTTGGTCCCACAAGCGACATCTCACCGCGCAGTATGTTCCACAAGCAGGGTAGGCGGTAGATACCTAGCAGTTTGCAAACGGCTCCTAGCCTGCCCTGAATGGGCGCAAACCGCATCTCTGTGAAGGGAACACCGCACCACCCAACGCGCTCTATACGCTCAAACCCCTCACGCCCCCTCAGAATGGCTACCAATACGAAGAGCGGAGATAGGAGCAGACAGGCAACCAGAGCAACACTGAAATCGAAGCACCGTTTTGGAAGGTGGTTGACTTGAGGGGTGATGCCCTCCGAAAGTATCTGTACCCATAATCCTGCCCGTGGCTGCTTCCACCAACGAGAAAGCAAAGAGGTTCCTGTTGTCATGTTTTTATTAAGAAGCATTCCATGTACTGCCATTCTAGTAGGCTCCCTTGCCTGAAATAACGGCGGGAATGGTCTTGAGAAGGATAACACTATCTAGTAGTAGGCTCTGGTTCTCGATATAGTGGACATCCAGTTGTACCTGTACAGGGAAAGGCAGGTCTCCGCGCCCTCCTATCTGCCAAAGGCAGGTAATACCGGGTAGGGCATCTAGGCGGCGGGCATCTGTTTCGCTATAGAGGGCGACCTCTTGCGGTAGTGCGGGGCGAGGTCCGACAAGCGACATATCTCCTACAAGAACACACCACAACTGGGGGAGTTCATCGAGGCTCAGTTTACGAATGATGCGCCCTATCCATGTAATACGCGGGTCGTTTTTCATCTTAAAGGTGCGTTTGTCGGTGTGGTGGCTCTGTGCCAAGAGTTGGGCTTTTAGTGCCTCTGCGTTCATCACCATAGAGCGGAATTTGGGGAAACGGAATTCGCGTCCATAGAGTCCTACCCTGCGTTACCAGAAGAGAATAGAGCCTCCGTCTGTTGCTTTAATGCAGAGCGCAATCGCCAGCATGAGCGGCGCAAACAGGATGAGTAGCAGGGCAGAGATTACAATATCGATTCCTCGTTTAAGGGTAGCGTAGTTCATTACAGGTCGCGTCGTGGCGACTTTGGTTTGTGAAAATGCAGTCATGGCATTACTCCTAGTGGTTCTGTTTTGTCTGTTGAAGAACTTTGAGCGTCTCTTGGGCGGTGTGCCGCCAGTCAAACTTGCTGGCGCGTTGAATACCGCGCTCGGAGAGACTTTTTGAAAGTTCACAATCGGAAACGATGTTCAAAATTGAGTCGGCAATGGCTTCGGGGTCGGTAGGGTCGAACAGTAGCCCGCAGTCGCCAACTGCCTCTGGAATAGAAGAGGTGTTTGCACCTGCGACGGGAACCCCGCACGCCATTGCTTCGAGAACAGGTAGCCCGAACCCCTCGTACAGGGAGGGAAATACAAACGCATCGGCGGCGTTGTAAAAGTCAGGCAGGTCTTGTATGGGGGTGAACCCCATAAATCGAATCGAGTTCGCACTTTGAGATTCGCGGGCAAAGGCGTGTACCTCGTCGGCTCTGTCCCAATCACTTCCCACAAGTACCAGTTCGTGCGGAATTTTGTGGGTCTGTTTGAGTTGGTCGAACGCTTGAATGAGGCGGATATGGTTTTTCCCTGGGTTCTCTATGCGTGAAATATAGAGAATATAGGGAGCCTCTATCTGATACTTCGCACGAATACGAAGTTTGGCAACCTGCTTGGGTTGTGGATGGTAGAGCGCGTGGTTGACACCATTGGGAATAACATGAATGCGCTCTTCCGGAACCTTTGCATACTCCATAATGTCTTGCTTGCTACTTTCGCTGATGGTGATTACTGCGTTTAGTCGGCGTACCAGAGCGGGTAGCACTCGTTTTATGTAGAGCAGGTGAGCCGTATCGTATTTTTGCGCCACATGGAGACTAGAGAAGTCGTGCACTGTTCCCACGGTGGGGCAAGGCGAGTAGGCAGGTAGACGGCGATTGCCTGCGGGTAAGAAAAGCACCTCGTACCCTTTTTCTCGGCAGAGGCTCGGTAGCTCGGTTTGGTGCCACAAAAGGTTGGCAAGAGTGTTTTGCCATCTGCTACCGACTGTCTGGGTTCGGAAGGCACTACGCGGTTGCGTGAAGATTTCACGCTCTTTCTCGAAGGTGACTACCTCATACTGATGTGGGTCTATTTGGTTCTGCCCAATACTGTTGAGTAGCGAGAATTCGCGTAATAGAGAGATGATGTACTGGCTGATACCAGACTTGCCGCCATCTCCTCCGAATGTTGTAACGCCTATTAGCATAATAGCCTCTCTTTCCGTTTCTCTGTCTCCGCTCTTGCTTGTGGCGAGCGGGATGTTTAGAGGGTACGGTACCACCATTAAAGTTCCGTTAATGGGGTTTTGAGAGGGGTTATACTAATTTTGTGAACGCAACAAGCGATAAGGAGAGAGAAACATGAAGAGGAGTGAGAGCATAACGCTCTGTGTATTTATAGATGCTTTTGGTTGGGAACTGATGCGCCAGCATCGGTTTTTAGACTCTGTTTTGAAGACGAAGACCCCATTAAAAACGGTGTTCGGATACAGTTCTACCTGTGACCCGGTTATCCTAACGGGCAAAATGCCGCAAGAGACCAATCACTTCTCTTGTTTCTACTACAACCCGAAAGAGTCGCCTTTTGGTCTTCTGAAGTGGCTTGCTTGCCTGCCAAAAGCCCTAACACGGCGTGGAAGAGTGCGCCGTATCTTGAGCCGATTTATTGGGCGACGCTATGGATTCACCGGGTATTTTCAACTCTACAATATGCCCTTTCAGCACCTGCCCCTCTTTGGCTACTCCGAACAGAGAGACCTCTACCAGTCCGGCGGTATTCGTAGCGGTCTGCCCACCATGTTCGACTATTTGCGGCAAGAGAGCATCCCTTTTACTATGTCCGATTGGCGTAAGAGTGAAGTGGAAAACCTTGCAGATATGAGAGCGGAGTTGGAGCGGGGAGAGGTGTCGTTTGGCTATCTCTACCTTGCCCACCTAGACGCGGTTTTACACGAGTACGGCACGATGCACCCCAACGTTACCGAGAAGATTGCATGGTACGAGCAGGAACTAGAGCGGTTGATTCAAGTAGCGAAGGAGAGCTATCAGGAGGTACGGCTGTTCCTCTTTTCGGATCATGGTATGACCGATGTTAAGGAGACATACGACATTAAATCGCAGATAGAGGCACTCGGTTTGAAGTTTGGCAAGGACTATGTTGCCGTATACGACTCGACCATGGTACGTTTTTGGTTTCTGCACGATATGGCACGAATCCGGATAACGAAAGCCTTACAAGAGGAGGTCTTGGGAGAGATTGTAGACAAACAGAGGCTTGCCGAGTACGGTTGCGATTTTCAAGACAATACCTATGGCGACCTGTTCTTTTTGATGAAGCCGGGAGTGCTTCTCTGCCCCAGTTTTATGGGCGAGACTCCCCTTGCAGGTATGCACGGCTACGCCCCCGAAGACAAAGACTCGTTTGCCGCCTTCGCCACAAACTGCGAACTACCCGTTTTACCTAAGAGATTGGACGATTTAATGGAAACTGTCCTCTCTGGGGTGGTGTCTCACCTCCCTAAAGCCCCTAAACCTACTTCGGAGGGGCTAGCATTAATGGTATAAGACCAAGATTTAATGGAACATTAATGGTAGCTGCCTATACTCGTCTTTCAAAGTTAGTACTTTGAAAGACGAGTATAGGCTTTTTTAATGATTATAGTGCGGTATGTGTGAAATGAACCCTGTCGGTCTGTACTATGTTCTGTTTGTCAATAGTTTGTTAGCATTGTTAATAATTGGTTAATCAATGTTTGACTAAAAATATGACAATGTTCGGTTGTATTGTTTATTGAGGCTAAAGTACTATATTTATAATTCACACATGTTTGTGATCTACCTTAGTTCGCTCTCCCTATAAACTATCCACTTCGGATATGAGTAGGTTACGTTTCAGGAGAAAAAATGCCTCAAGTACTCTCCCCACAATTTGAGTGTTTAAGCGCGATTGAGTTGATAAAAGAGTTCAACGAATTCGTGTTGTCTTACTCCTGTACGAATTTGTACAGCTTGTACAAACCTATTGGAACGCCTGAAGAAAAGGATGAACTGGTACGTTGGTTAAATGCCTTTCAGCAACGCCATAGTGGAATAGAAGAGACATATGCTCATGTAAAACGAGTCACAGTACGGGCTGAGATGCTTGCCTCTCTTTTAAACTTAAACGTGAAATCTGTTCGGTTAGGCGCACTATTACACGATATTGGCAAGGTTGCGATACCAAAGGAGGTGTTGACAAAGCCTGGAAAGCTCGATATGAACGAATGGAACTTGATGCGTAAACATGTAACGATAGGTGAAGAGTTCCTTTTAGAATTTCCTATGCTTGCTACAGATTCGGTACTGAGAGGAATTGTGAGGCACCATCATGAGCATTGGGATGGCTCTGGCTATCCCGATAGACTAACACGTGAGGCAATTCCTATAGAAGCAAGACTATTTGCTTTAGTCGATGTTTACGATGCCATGAGATTTCCCCGTATATATCGTCCTCAAAGCATATCTTCAGAGACAATCTATGAGTATTTACAGGAAGAGGCAGGAAAGCATTTTGACCCAGAACTAACAAACCAGTTTTTAGAAATTGAGCGGTGGGTAGGCAGTCTTGTAGCCTAGATTATAACTGCTAATGACCCAACCCATTTTGATGAAGAAGTAGAAATACTGTATTGGATAGCTCATAAGTGACTTGATGAGATGGGTTCACTATGAAGTAGAACCAAAAGCACAAGTGATACATATCTGTTTTTGAGGATTATACGTATCTTCTCTACTGAAGAGTTGAAACAGCGTTGTTTCTAGTTTCGAAAGGAGAGTGTTTGTGTGAGTGAACAACTAAAGGCATTAGGTTCCATGATTAAAGTGGCAAGAAAACAGATGCGACTTTCGCAAGACGATCTTGCCAATGCTGTTAATATATCTAAAGCATATCTCAGCCAAATTGAGATGGCAAAACCTCATGCCGTTACGGGTAAATCTATTCGCCCCACAGAAAAAGTGCTTGACCGTATTGCTTCAGTCTTAGCTTTGCCTCCGAATGAGCTACGTCGATGTGCAGGGTTTGCGTCGCTCGAAAGCCAGAGTATATCAGAGGTTACTCCTGATGTGCCTCAGTGGAACTCAATGCAGTATATCTATGACGCTCTTCCTAAAGATGACCAAGAAGAGATACTTGCGATAGTGAAGTTGAAGTATGAGCGTAATATCAAAAGACCT
This sequence comes from bacterium, assembly GCA_900299305.1. Taxonomy (GTDB): domain Bacteria; phylum Armatimonadota; class Chthonomonadetes; order Chthonomonadales; family Chthonomonadaceae; genus CAIJLM01. The sequence goes on from OMJJ01000310.1 coordinate 16,468, forward strand.
TGTCTCCCTGATATGTCTTTTTTAGAATAGTACGCCTAGGGGAGACATGAAGGTGAACTCAAAATTTATGCCTGGCAGGTGGCAATGTGTTGCTACCTGCACCCTCACTCTACTCGCTTTACAACCGGAGATATTAGCACAAAGACGAGATAACGACGATGATGAGTGGCAAACTGCCCCCGTATTAGAAGCGCACCAACTCCGCGAGAGAGTACGCCCTGCTCCCACACCACGAGTCGCAGTGGCTCCCCTTGCCACTCCTTATCGCCCTATGCCGGCACACAACCCCATGCGGATGCGGGGGATACGTAACGCGCTCTGGGTGGTCGCCGATACCCTGCAAACACCCCAATCTATTCACAAAATGGTTGCCGATGCCGCCGAAGGGGGATTCGATACCCTCTTTGTGCAGGTACGCTCACGGGGGGACGCGCTCTACTTCTCTTCGTATGAGCCGCGTAATGAAGGACTGTCTTGTAGCACAGATGACTACGACCCTCTCGCTACCGTGATTGACGAGGCACACGCGAAAGGTATCAAGGTTCATGCGTGGCTAAACACCTTTGTTTTGTGGGGAAGAGCAACCCGACCCGCCAGCCCTAATCATATCTTCAATGCACATCCCGACTGGATAGCACGAGACAAAAACAACCAGTATGCAAAAACGGCTACCACTGGGCTGGAAGGGGCGTACCTACAGCCTAGCAATCCCGAAGTACAAGATCACCTCTATAGAGTGTTTACAGAGGTAGCACGGAAGTACGATGTAGACGGTATCCATTTCGACTACTGCCGCTACGAAAACTCGAACTACGACTACAGCACTGCCACCCTCAAGCGATTTCGTAACTTCATGCGGGAGAAAGTGAGCACGGATGAGTTGGTTCAAACCGACAATGAAGAGCGTACCAACCGCTTGGCGTGGGCATCTGCTTTTCCCAAAGAGTGGGGGGCTTGGAGACGCGCACAGGTAACAAACCTCGTTGCTCGTATCTCAGAGAGCGTGAAGCGAATGAGGAATATCTCGGTAAGTGCCGCTGTCTATCCTGA
>OMJJ01000311.1 GCA_900299305.1 bacterium
TCGGTTGCAGTAGATACCATGATGTCGCTAAAGGCGCGCTCTATCCAGAAGCGGCTTCCCCCGCTGATGTAGTCACGGAGTTCTTGGATACGCTCTTCGGGGTAGCGTTGGCATAGGTTTATGGTGAACATACGGCGATAACCGCCCCCGCCAAATGCGGCGTGCTTTGTGTTGTGGTTGAAGAGAACAATATCACCGGGCTTTGTTTCGAGGGCGATAGCGGGAACCTCGCGCCCATTCACTCCCCAAAGTGCTTCACTTTTTCCAATCTGCTTCTGTAGGTCTATCGCGTAGCCTTCATTTATGCGGTGACTGCCCGGCATAACCCGCAAACACCCCGTATCTTTGGTGAGGGTATCGAGGTAGAACGCGATTTTTACGTGCAGCGTTTCGGGATGCCAACCATCGGAGTGCCAACCTGTGTCGCCCGCATAATAGTTTCCGTCGCTACCCATGTAGTTGTAGTCCTCACCCATTAGGCTGGTGGCGATACCATGGATACGCGGGTCGTCGAGGAGGGTGCAGAGATAGGGGTGCTGGTCGATAAACGGAACCACACAGGAGCGGCGTTGACCATCGTGTGGCTGTCCGTTGTGTCCGCCGCCGCGCTCTGACCACACTGCCTCAAACGCATCACTAATCGCTTGGGCGCGGTCACTTAGCAAGCCCGGCAGACCGAGATAGCCAAAGGTATCGAAAAAAGCCTTCTGTTGTTCGGTGAGAAGAATAGCACTCATGGAAAAAACTCCCTTGTTTGTTTTCTGGATACCTTCCATTTCGCCGTTCACCCTCGAATCTCCTTGCGTTTTGTTTTTGTGTGGAATAAGAATCAGCCAGACTCAATAAGACTCAATAGGAATCACACAGACTCACTCTGACTCATTCATTGATAGTAAAAAACAAAAAAATTTAGCGAACAGGCAGGAAATTTGCCATAATATACCTAAATAGCAGACCACCTACCCTACTTAGAGAGGGACTATCTTAGTATCATGGACGGTACAATGCCACCTAGAACGCGCAAAACAACCCCAACTACGGAACTGAGCCTACCATTGAATCAGGTTCTAAACGGCGACTGTAGAGAGATTTTGAAAACACTTCCCAAAAACTCGGTAGACCTTATCTTCGCCGACCCACCCTACAACCTACAACTCAAGGGCGAACTGTGGAGACCCGACCTGAGCCATGTGGACGCTGTAGACGACGACTGGGACAAGTTTAGCAGTAACGCCGAGTACGATAGGTTTACCTATGAGTGGCTTGCGGCGTGCCGTGAGGTGCTAAAAGACGATGGAACCCTCTGGGTGATAGGCTCTTATCATAACATCTATAGGGTGGGGGCAATTTTGCAAAACTTGGGCTACTGGATACTAAACGATGTGGTTTGGGTGAAGGCAAACCCTATGCCGAACTTTCGGGGGACACGGTTTTGTAACGCGCACGAAACCCTGCTTTGGGTGAAGAAATCGGAGAAGCAGAGCAAGTACACCTTTAACTACAAGTCCCTCAAAGCGAGTAACGACGACCTACAGATGCGTAGCGACTGGAATATCCCGATATGTACTGGAGACGAACGCCTAAAGTATAACGGGGAGAAGGCACACGCAACCCAGAAACCAGAGGCGTTGCTTTACCGCATTATCCGCGCTTGCTCGAATGTGGGTGATGTGGTGCTAGACCCCTTTTTTGGTACGGGAACGACTGGCGCGTTGGCGAAGCGGTTGCGCCGTAACTATATCGGGATAGAGCGCGAGGCGCACTATGTAGAGATAGCCCAAGAGAGGCTACGAGAGGTGGAAATCCCGCTCATTCCCGACGAGATGGTTCCGCCGCCCCTTGATACCCCGAAACTGCGAATCCCGTTTGGAGTGGTGTTGGAGCAAGGGCTACTTTCAGCGGGGGCAGTGTTGCGCTTGGGGCGCACCGAGCATTTTGCTACGGTACAAGATGACGCAACAATTACCTGTAACGGGTTTCGCGGCTCTATACACAAGGTAGCGGCGCAGTGCTTGGGCAAGCCCTCGTGTAACGGGTGGGAACACTGGTACTATCAAGACACACGTACAGGAGAGTACCTTATGCTGGATACCCTACGCGAGATTCTACGCCGCGAAGAAGAGCGCAAAAAGATGGTAGAGGTATAGCAAAACCTCCCAACTTACTCCGCTTTGGGGGCATAAAACGACTTCGCCCACTCTTTGCGGAGAGCCACCTGTTCAGGGGATGTGTTCTCTAGCGGTTTGCCGTGAGCATCTAGCCCCGCATAGCCCATACACTCTGCAAAGGGCATCTCGTCGGTGCTACGCGCCAGCAGGTTATAGAAGTCGGTGAGGTCTTGCCCTGCTACAAGGTTGACAACCTCTCTTATCTCGTCTTCTCCAAAACCCGGCTTGGGAGGATTGGTACGGCGCATCAGCTCGCGCATTACATCGTCTAAAGACTTTTTGTTTTGGGTGGTGTAGCGAATTTTGAGGTCGAGGCAGAGTCCTATCATTAGCCCCTTGAAATAGTAGGAGATACCGTAGCCGCTACTGTTTCCTGCCTCCCATACCCGTAAACTCGATTCGTCCGCAGAGGTTTTGCGGTAGTTGGGAGCGCGGAGATACGACTGTATTGCGTTTCCCCAACGGTTGTAAAATCCCTCTTCCGAAATCAGGTCGCTACGCCGTACACAGACGCTTGCGTAGTAGTCGGTAACACCTTCCGAAAACCAGAGATTGCGCGTTTTGGGCGGATTGACGTAATCGAAGGGACCCAGCACTTTGGGGCGAATCCGTTTTACGTTCCAGAGGTGAAAGTACTCGTGTGCCGCGAAGTTTGCTATCGCTTTTGCGCCCTGCCCTCCAATTGCCATGCGTGTTCCGTTTAGGTGTTCTAAGCCTCCTCCGCGTCCTCCCACATCAAAAAAGAAGACATACTGCGAATAGGGCAGACTCCCCATAATCCGCTGATACGACTCCACAATACGGGTTAGCACCGTGCGGTACTCTCTGGTATCAGCAATGCGTTCGGTTTTTGAGAAGAAGGCGGCGTGGTGTTTTTTGCCGCTTACGGTAAACGTCTCTACCTTTAATATGCTAGAGTGCGCCATAACGAGAGGCGAGTCGGCGAGGGTGTCGTAATCGGGAGCGAAATAGGTGATTTCGTTCTCTTTTGTCTGCTTTTCGGGGAGTGCCATTACCGACTGCCACTCTTTGGGCAGGTGTAGCGTGAGGGATACTTTTTCTTGTTTTCTGTCTACAGCGTAGATGTAGGCGGCAGGTCCATTCACAAAGACCTGCTGGTCTAGTATCTGCACGTTTTCGCTAAAGAAGCCGGGGGGCGTAACGGAGACGGAGTACGTAATGGTTACGCTCTCTGCACCCTCTGTGCTAACGCTCCATGTTGTTGGATTGGGGTGAGTTACTGCGAGTGGTTTTGCCACCGCGCCCTCTCCGTTCCATGCTTGCAAGTTTTGGACATACTGGGCGTGGTCTTGAATATGGTAGTCGCCGGGAGACCATACGGGCATCTGTACAGAGAGTTCTTCTGCGTGTTCGGGATTGGGAAAGGTGACGTTAATCTCTAGGCGCGGCGCGGTGGGGTCTAGGCGCGGTGTGAGATGATAGGTAATCCCTTTTGTATCCTGCAAAAAACGAGGAGAGGCGTTCGCACTGCCTACAAGGGCAGTAAGCAGGGCAATGAGTAAGAGGACTTTACGGGAAAAGGATTGAGGTAGCAGGTGCATACGGCGGGTGTCTTTCAAGCAGTTACGCCTACGCTCTAGGGGTAGAGGCGTAGGCGCGAAATATGGGTAAGGGGTGTCCTCACCAGTTAGAAAAACGAATGTTAGGGTGTAACTACTAGGTGTTGGGAGGTGTTTGCTTTGGGGCTAAAGAAGCCCAACCGCCCAAGCGGTACATAGATTTACCGCAGACGCTACAGTGTCCTTTTAGGTCGTGTCCTCCGCGTCGATTGGAGACCTGTATGGCTCCTTGCATGACTCTTCGGCTACGACAATGAACACAGTACGCCTCGACTTTAACCTCTTCTGGGGGGGATGGAGGGGAAGTATCCATCTCTTAGGCTCGTTTGAGCAGAGGCAAGCCTGTTTTTTCACTCTCCGTAACAATATAACCGGCAGGTAGGGCATCTAGCGCGCCCTCTTTTGCCTCTTTTGCGAAGAAATAGAGCAGACGTTTTCCCCCGCGTGATTCGGTCTCTCTTCCGTGTAGAATGTAGGTTTGACCAGTCTTCTTGCTTTGAACTGAGTAGGGCATATCCCATCTCCTTTTCTTAGTGGTCTTGATGGCTAACAACGCAATGAAACATCACAGTCCCGATAAACAATGTTGTTTATGGTGGTGATGAAGGGTATATTAGCACAAGCGCACAAGAAAAACAAGCAGACTCAGTATGAAAATAGCGAGATTTTTTGGTTTTCTTACCATAAAGTGTAA
>OMJJ01000312.1 GCA_900299305.1 bacterium
ACACAAATTAAAATGTCGTACATACCCCAATAAACTTCGTAAGGGGAAAGGCAAATGCAGTGCTGATAAAAGGCTATTTTAATCTCAAAGGTGAGCAGAAAAAGGTGCATTCGCCTCTTCACCCAAACTGGGGACACGGGGGGGTGGTGATGAGGGCTAAAACCTACCAATACGCAACATCTCAGAGTAGTGTAATTACCCTAGGTAAGAGGGGGCAGACTATTGGTAGGTTAGGAAAGCCCCTTCATGTCTGCCCAGTTTGCTCCCGCTTTTGCCTCTGTTTTTAGGCGTACCGTACACTCTGGGTAGACCCCCTCCATGTAGTGTACGATTTGCGGGGTAATCTCTGCCAAAAAGCCCTCCTCTACCTCAAAGAGCAGTTCGTCGTGTACCTGCAAAATCATGGTACAGCCCTGTACGCGCTCTCGTTTCAGGAAGTCGTGTACCGCTATCATCGCCAGTTTCATAATGTCTGCCGCCGACCCCTGAATGGGCATATTGATAGCGGCACGCTCGGCAAACTGCCGAATACTAAAGTTACTGCTATCTATTTCGGAGTAGTAGCGTCTGCGCCCGAAGAGCGTTTTAACATACTTCTGCTCATGCGCGAGGGCTTTCGTCTGTTCGATATACTGCTTTACGCCCGGCATCTGCTCGAAGTAGTCGGCTATCCAAGCGGTTGCGGTGTGATTATCCACTCCTAGCGTCTGGGCGAGGCTGAACGCACTCTGCCCATACAGTACCGCGAAGTTAATGGTCTTTGCTTGCCGCCGCATATCCGATGTTACCTCCGTTAAGGGGACGTTGAAGACCCGTGCCGCCGTCGCCGCATGAATGTCTGCGTCCTGCTTAAACGCCTCTACCAGAGTGGGGTCTTGCGCGATGTGTGCTAGTAGGCGGAGTTCTATCTGGGAGTAGTCGCAAGAGAGCAGGATTTTGCCTTTGGGGGCGGTGAAGGCGCGTCGGATTTCGCGCCCTACCTCTGAACGAACGGGGATATTTTGCAGGTTTGGGTCGGTGGAACTTAGCCGCCCCGTACTCGCTACCGTCTGGTTGAGGGAGGTGTGTACGCGCCCTGTTTGGGGGTTGCGAAGTTTGGGTATCGCGTCGGCGTAGGTCGATTTCAGTTTCGAGATTTCTCGGTAGTCGAGTATCTTACGGGCGATTTCGTGTTCCCCTGCCAGTTGCTCCAGCAAATCCGCCCCTGTTGAGTAGCCTGTTCGTATCTTCTTACCGGTGGGCAGTTGCATCTTCTCGAAGAGTACCACCTGCATCTGCTTGGGAGAGTTGATGTTGAACACCTCCCCCGCAAGTTGGTAGATAGTTTGGGCTATCTCGTCGCTCTGCCGCGCCATGCGCTCCGAGAGGTTGCCCAAATACTCCATATCCACATAGATTCCTGCCTCCTCTATGGCGGCAAGCACGGGAATCAGGGGGGTCTCTATCTGCTCCAAAATCGGAGACATCTCTAGCGTCTGTATCTCCGCTTGCATGGGGGCAACTAGCCCCGCTATGAGGGCGGCGTGTTTGCCTAGAGTGGTGGGTGTAGGAACTGCGGTCTCTTCCAGTGGGATACCCAAAAAGTCGTTGGCGAGGTCGGGAAGGGTAAAACTAGAACGCCCCGCCTTCACCAGAAAGCCCGCTATCTCTGTATCGAACACGAAGGGGGTTGGGTGTATCCCCGCCCGTTCCAAAAGAATCTCGAAGTATTTGGTATAGTGTCCCACTTTCTGAAGCGAAGCATCTTCCAAGAGGGGACGTAGCACCTCAATCGAGGGGCGGTACTCCTCCTCACTCTTCTCCTCCTCAAAATCGAACAGCCCTCCCATCGCCTCCGGAGTAGCCCCTGCTAGAGTTATAGGTAGGTAGTAGGCACTGCTTTGGGAGGTTGCAAACGCGACACCGTGCAAAGTTCCCTGCATGGCGGTTCCCTCTGCATGGGGGAGTACCGCGACCCGTTTTGCTGTTCTTACTTCCGCGAGCGCGGCTTCGAGGGCAGAAGGGGAGGTTATCACCTCAAGTGTTGGGGCAAACTGAGCGGTAAGCGTGAGGGAAGACTGCGCGTTCAACTCCTCTTCGGGGAGAGGGATACGGCGCAACAGGCTCTTAAATTCGAGGTCTAGGAAGAAGTCGCGTAGCCCCCTCCAAGTCTCGGCAGTAGGGGTATAGGGCTGAATATCGTGGTCGAAAGGAACGTTTACCTCAATGGTAGCAAGGCGTTTGGAGAATCGCGCCTGCTCTTGATTCTCTCGTAGCGCGTTCTGCGCTTTAGGTGGAGTGACCGAATCTACATTCTCCAAGAGGTTCTCTAGCGTACCCCACTTCTGTAGCAGAGCCGTCGCCGTCTTCTCACCGATACCGGGAACGCCGGGAATGTTGTCGGAGGTATCTCCTACAAGGGCTTTCCAGTCGGCAATCTGTGCTGGGGGAATACCGTACTTCTCCACAACGGCGGCGGGGTTGTAGATTTTGATTTCGGTAACACCCCTCTGCGTCATGAGGATATGTACTTGGTCTGTAACGAGCTGGAGTTGGTCGGAGTCACCTGTGAAGATACCCACCTCGTACCCCTTTTCTACACCGCGCTGTGCTAGTGTCCCGATAAGGTCGTCCGCCTCATACCCCGCCATCTCCGCCGATGCGATTCCAAAGGCGGCTACAAGGTCACGGGCAACAGGCATCTGTAGTTTTAGGTCGGAGGGCGTTTCGGGACGGTGTGCCTTGTACGCCTCGAACTCCTGACTGCGAAGGGTAGGGGCGTGTGCATCCCAACAGACCACCATTGCCGTCGGGTTCTCAGTACTTAGCACCGAAAATAGCATATTGGCAAAGCCGTACAGCGCACCAGTAGGGCGGTTGTCCCGCGTGGTCAGCGGACGACCCCCAAAGAACGCTCGAAACAGAAGGCTATACGCATCAATGAGAACCAAACGCTTACGAGACGGCTCCTCTGCCATAGTGGGAAGGGACTCCTTTGGAAAAGTGAATAGACATTTGTTTGTATTATACAAGATTCCATGCCCAGAATCCTACCTTCCCAAAACAAACTTGGGGAAGCTGTGAAGTTAATGCTTCGACACCCGAATAACCTATAACGCCCTGAATTCTTAAACTACTATAGAGGCACAGATAATCGGCAGAACCCCGTAATAAATACGGGTAAAACGAAAAAATAAGCGAAAACAGAGCAAAATAATCGCAAAAAACACCCTCTTTTTTTACCGTGAATGGTTGTGTTTGGTTGGCAAACTACGGCAGTAAGTGACACCGAGTGGCAGAATAAGTAGTACTATGTATATGTATTTTTGGGTTGACTTTTCGCCGAAGATGTGTGACAATACCCCTGAACCCTGTTGGTATCCTTGGGTACCATACTGCTGGTTGGTATGCAAAGCAGGTGAAAGTAGTCAGCACAGGCATCTGAAAGGTGTCTGGACGGAAGAGGAAAGGAGCATAGCACTATGTCTCTTACGTTTTCTCGCCCCTTCCGTACCGTAGTTTTAGGTATTGCGTCGCTAGGGCTTGCCCTCAGTAACAACAGCCTAAAAGTATCGGCACAAGAGGCGAAGAACGCCGCTGAAACACCCAAAGTCACCTCAGAGAGAACCTCTGAAACGGTGAAAACGGTAGTTCAGCGCGAATCTATCCCGTTCCCCACCCACAGGCAACTGACGACGAAACTGCGTAGCGGAACAAGCCGTACCGTTCGCAACGGAGTCATGGGAGAGAAGGAAGTTGTCTACCGCGTTACGACGCGGGAGGATGGAATGGAATTGCGACGAGAGCAAGTTTCGTCGCGTGTTACAAAACTTGCGAAACCCGAAGTCATCGAAGAGGGCAATAAACCCCTACTCATGGCGTTCTCGCGGGGCAACCTTGCCTCACGCGGGGGCTTTTCGGAGCGCAATAGCACTCGTGTGGTTACCATGCGAGGCACCTGGTACGACCCCTTCAACTGTGGAGGGTCGAACTCAGGGCGCACTGCTACGGGAATAAAGGCTGGGTACGGAGTGGTTGCCGTAGACCCCAACTTTATTCATCTGGGTACGCGTCTCTTTATAGAGGGGTACGGGTACGCCGTAGCGGGAGATACGGGCGGAGCCATAAAAGGCAACCGCATCGACCTCGGTGTGGACTCACCTAAAGACGTGTCCCGGTTCAATATCAAGAACTGGAAACAAATCAGAGTTCATATTCTTAACTAAACTAGATTCTCAGATGACCGATACCCAATGGGCAACAGAACGGGTATTGTATAAGCAGGGTGTTGTCCCATACCAAAAAACCTAAGGACATCTGAGACATATTGACCAATCTGACTTCACCAAAACAGACCAGCGAACTGCTACGGTCACATGGAATTCGGCTTCAAAAACGCTTGGGGCAGAACTTTCTATGTGACCGTAATATCTTAAACCGCATCGTATCCGCCGCCCACCTAACTCCGCAAACCAGAGTGCTAGAGGTAGGGGCAGGGGCGGGGGCATTGACGATAGCCCTCGCTGAAGCCGCCTCCACTGTCACCTCCGTCGAGATAGATACTCTCTTAGAACCGCTACTGCGTGAAGTGACCGCAGACTACTCCAACATCCAGTTTGTGTTTCAAGATTTTATGCGCCTCGATTTGGACGCGCTCTTCGATACTGCTTTCGGTACAGAGACCGGCGTGTTTGTCGCCAACATTCCCTACTATATCACCACCCCCATCATTGAGAAACTGGTCGCTTACAAGCATCGGTGGAGTAGAGCGGTTTTGCTGGTACAACAAGAAGTAGCCCAGAGATTAGTCGCCGCGCCCGGCTCCGAGCATTGCGGCTCGTTTTCGTTGTTTGCACAGTACCATACAAAAGTAGAGATTGTCTGTACGGTTCCCCCAACAGTCTTCTTGCCACCCCCCGACGTAACCTCTACGGTGATAGCCCTCGAACCTATTCTTCCCGGTGCGATAGCGGTTTGCAACGAGAAGCGGTTCTTCTATCTCATACGTGCCGCCTTTGGGCAGAGGCGCAAAACCCTCCTTAACGCCCTCCTACGTGCGCCGGCTTCGTTCGATTTGGGGTTTGGTATGGATAGCCGACGTGAAGCCGAAGCACTACTGGCAAAAGCCGGTATCGACGGCAATCGGCGGGGCGAGACCCTCTCTCTAGAGGAGTACGGGCGGCTTGCAGATGCTTACGAGGAGTAGCAAAATGAGAAGGTTGCGGGGGAGAAGTGCGCTTGTATTGGGAGTGCTTTTACTGGTAGGGTGTAACAACGCCGAAAAACAGGCACAAGAGAAGAAAACTTTCTTCGAGGCACTGCGAAAGGGCGACACCACACAGGTGCGTACCCTATTAGAGAACGGTATGGACAAAGAGGCAAAGAACGAATCTGAGCGTACCCCGCTCATGTTGGCAAGCTTAAAAGGGCAAGAGGCAGTCGTTACCCTCCTGTTAGAGAAGGGGGCAAACATCAATGCTACCGACCCCGAAGGCATGACCCCGTTACTCTGGGCGGCATTTGGCGGGAACGCCAATGTAGTCAAGGCTCTGCTGGCAAAGGGGGCAGATGTTCACGCTAAAGACAAGCAAGGGCAAGGTGCGTTGGAGTGGGCAAAAGACCACTCCGAGGCGTTGCAGGTGCTAAAGCAAGCGGGGGCTAAGTGAGGTGCGGTGACTCTACTCAAACCCGATGCCATCCAACCAGACGGTGAAGGGGTCGCTCTCCCACGAATCGAAGGTGAAACTCACTCCCCGAATATCGGCAAGCGAGACCTCTCCCTGCTTTTGAACCTTCCATTTGGGGTCGTCTGTGGTTAAGGGAATCTCTACCAGTTGCCACATCGTTCTCGCTTCGTTGTATGCCCAATCGCGCAGTAGGTGCTTATCGGAGGAGGGGGTAAACGTAAGACTTCCCTTCTCGAAGTGTAGCTTTATCACCGGACCCGCCCCCTGAAAACCGGTTGGGTTTGGGTTCTCGGCACGAAGCCAGAAGGTCAGTTTGGTTTTTTCGGAAGCGTTCCAGTGCGCGTCCTTCGCTTTGGGGTACGTCACCGTTACGTTTTCACCGGGGTAGGGAGCGGGTTGGAATTTGAGACTGTTCTTTCCAATGAGCGCGTTTGCGGTATCGTTCTCAAAAATAACCTTCGCTTTGCCGTCCTCATTCTTGTCGATTTCGTAGCCCCATTTGCTCAGGTCTTCGTCTGCGTCGGTTAGTTCCGTTACGTTTGAGGTGACAATCAAGTCCCGATAGGCGATAGCGGCAAGGGTTGCGTCGTGTACCAGTACGCTCGTTCGATAGTAGCCCGGCTGTTTGAAGGTGTAGGTCACTTTGCTCTTCATAAAGTTGGCTACGCCTAAGTCCCAGCGAACATAGATGGGGTCGCTAACGGGCGAAAAGCTGTCGGTAGCATCGAAAATCACCGGTTCGCCGACCTTTGCCGTTTTGGGAACGCGCATCACTACACGCGGCTGTTTCCCCATGTAGTTGGCTTCATTGGCTTTATACAGGTTGGTTACGTTATCAAAGACATCTTCTTGACCGTTGCTGTAGTATTTGTTGTTGGCGGCGTGTATCCAGTCGCCGTGCATCGCAAAGATACCCCACTGGTTGAACTCCAAGCGGTTGTTCTGAATAACAGCGTGGTACGCCTTCCACTTCGCCCCCTTCGATTCGCGGTCTCCACGCAACACGATACCACCCCCTGCGTTATGATGGCAGTAGTTGCCCTGTATAACGCAGTGGCTTGCCGCACCGTTCACTAACACGATACCGCCATGCCCAAAATCGGGTTCGGGGGCGTTATGATTTTCGGTGGGAACACCGTTGTAGGATGCCTCGTTTTCGGTAAGCACCGTGTTATCGCTACCCCCTAACCAGAACCCATAAGAGCCGTGATTTGCCTTGTTACGAATAAAGGTGTTGCCCGGACACCACGACTCAACGCAGTTGTTATGAGCATAAGAGCAGTCGTTCTCGGTAAAGGTGTTCCCTGTAGAGACAAACCCATTTAACGCACGAAGAAACAGACCATCTCCCCCATACCTCATATCGTTACGATTAAAGCGGTTGTTGTTGGAGCCGCTCTCTAGCAGGACGCAGGTAGAGTCGCGGGCGTGTACCTCATCAGGGGCGATACGGATACCATAGGAGAGGATGTTATCGTTAATCGTGTTTTTGCTGGAGTTTAGCATCTTGAGGCAGACATTGGAGCAGTGAGAACAGTCATTTTTGGTTATCTCATTCTCGTTACAGTACTGCATATCCAAGCCGTTCCAAACCCGGTTCGCCTTATTAGAGAGGAACTTCGACTTCATAACACGGGTGAGAATCATGCCGCCCTGCCGTTGTCCATTCCCCCAGCCGGCTTCGGGGTTCGTGAAGTTATCCGAGAAGTCACAGTTCTCCACGTTCCACTCCGCGGCATCCGTCACCGCAAGCCCCGTAGCGAAGCCCTTTACCTTGAGGTTCTTAATGGTTACTTTGGAGAAGCCCTCCGACACAATGCCAACACCCTGAAAACTCTCCGGTTTACCCGCCACGCCACCACCATTAATGGTTGCACCGTTACCGTCGATAAGCACCCCATCCGCTTTTATTACGAAGCGGACGTTCATCATCGCCCCCTTTTGCAAGAGGATGTTTTTTGTGACGAGTACCTCTCGAATAACAGGGGGTGCCGTCGGCTTTGCTACAGGGGTAGGGGGAGGGGTGTTGGGTTTCTGTTGCGGCATGGTTACAAGAGTACCTATAAGAGCCAGTAGGAGAGGCATGGGGCATCTTCCTTCCGTTGATATGTTGTGAAAATGAGATTACGAGGGGGTTGCGCCCCAGTCCGATTCGCGTAGCCAAAAAGCGTCTTCACGAGAGCCGTAGTAACTCTCTAAAACTCTGTCCATCACGTAGCCGGTACGCATGGCGGAGTGTCCTGTACTCGTGCACTCGCCCTTACCAAGTAGAGAGTTTACCATCGTCTGTATAAAGGGGTGCTGAACGTGTTTGGGGTTGGGCAGGTCGAACTCCTCTACTCCGCTGTGGGTCTCTAGGCGCACGGGTTCGCTTCCAAATGTCGAGAACGAGAGCCGCCCCTCGGTTCCGTCGATAACGATGATGTCCTCTTTAGCAAAGCCCATAAAGTTCCAGTGACCTGTACCCAATGCTCCATTCGGTAACAGGAAGTGCATCGAAACTCCATCCTCTACTGCGTAGCGTCCGCCGGTGTTGGTGGCTCTGCCGCCCACGTGTTTTAGTTCCCCAAGCAGAAAATCCAGAATATCGAGGGTGTGGCTTCCGAGGTCTAAGAACAGTCCGGCTCCTGCCTCCTCTGCTAGTACCCGCCAAGGCAGGTTGGGGCGTTCGGGGGAGCGGTTTGCGGGGCTAGTGTAACGAACTGTAACGCCCGTCACCTTGCCGATACGCCCTGCCATTAGGGTCTCTTTTGCTTTTAAGAAGCGGGGGAGGGCACGTCGGTAGTATGCCACAAAGAGCGGGAGGTTCGCCTGTTCAAAGGCAAGGGTGATGTCGCGGCTCTCGGCGTAGTTACGTGCCATTGGCTTTTCTACATAAGCGGGTTTACCCGCCGCACAGACCCGTAACGCATACTCCTTATGCGTACTTGGCGGCGTTGCAATGTAGACGGCGGTAACGTCGGGGTCTTGGATAAGCGCGTCGGCATCGGTGAACCACTTGGGAACGTTGTGCCGTTTGGCATAGTCTTCTGCCAACTCCCCATTACGGCGCATCACCGCAACTAATTCGCTTCCCTCCGATAACTGGAATCCGGGTCCGCTTTTAACCTCCGTCACGTTCCCACAACCGATAATACCCCAACGCACGAGTGACTGCATTGTGCCGCCTCTCCTTCGTAAAAAACCTTGTAGTCATTATAGAATATCGTGAACAAAACGTCAACGGAGGGGGCAAGTAAAGGTGAGAGCGCAGGGTTTCGATATTTCTAGTTTGATTTGGTTTGGTGAGAGGAGATTGCAATTACATACCGAATATGAGAGTAGTTTTAAGTGTGGTATGGTGAGAACCTCTCTTGCCATACCACTTTTTACAAAAAGGAGAGTGTTATGAAGGCTTTTGTGATAATTGCGCTTATCGTGTTGTTGTCGCCGCTATCTTTTGCTCAGGAGCAAGGACTAGAGGCTTTAGATGCAAATAAAGATACACACCTCCAGAAAACTATCCTCCAAGTCTCCCCGCGTGTCTATCTATACGACTTTCTTCGTAACATCTCAAAAGAGACAGGAGTGCGCGTCTCTGTAGATAGGGACGACCCATTAGCAAGCATTCCCCTTTGTGTGAATCTTCCTCATGTTTCGCTCTATGCGACTTTGCAAGGTATCTACTCTGTGCTAAGTTGTAAGCAAGCCGATATATCTCTGCTGGCAACTGTAGAGTCAAATGGGACATACTCTTACCGTTTTCTCTCTTCCCTTCGTTACCGCGCACTTGCCTCTCGGTTGAATGCAGAGATGCGGACACTTTTGGTAGAGCAAATCCGAACCATGATTCGGATAGCGTACATGACACCCGAAGAGCGCAAGCGTAGTAGACCGCTTCTTGCTCGTGTTATGCTGGAAGAGAAAGGGGAAAATATCTCACTGGCAACGATATATACTGAGGAGGATGTACTTACCAAGAGTAGTTGGGCGAACATTCGCCTTTTTGCCGAAGCCGTTCCGCAGGAACAGCACGAAACTCTTGTACAAGGGGACAATAGTATTGGTATTCCCTTTGCCCAGTTGCCTCCAGAGGTACGAAAACAGATACTCCTCTTCCATCCTGCTGGCAAAGTCCAGATAGTGCAAAATGGGAAAGAAGTGTTGGTTGATGAACCAGAGCCAACAGCTCTTCGTTTTTATGCTACCCAGAATTTCGGGAAGTTCAAGCGTATCAATGTTACGATTATGATGGGGGTAGAGACCGTATCCCCCTATGGAAACTCAAGCGCGGCTCATAGTGTTATGGGGTTTCTTGATAAAGGGTTGCGGAAGTGCTTCTACAAAAACTGGATACTAGATGGAGATGTACCTATAGATACATTACAAAACAGTAAGAAGGTTGCTTTTAATAAAGGGGATTCTCCCTACTCTAGTGCGTTGGAAGTAGCGGCGCGAGAGGTGCTAGGCATTTCACAAGCTGCTTCAATGCCCTGTATGGCGGTAATTCCTAATGGGGACGAGTTACCACAGCCGCAAAACTATGGCAACACATTGCAAGAGGTGTTGGAGAGTTGGAAGGAGTCCTACTTTCTGATGAGTAAGTGGCGCAACGGCGTACTACTTCTACACTATCCTGACTGGTTTTATGGGGATGATGCTCAGGTCGCTTATACACAGATACAAGATTTGCGGCAATCTGCTGAAAAGAACAGAGGTTTTCTACCCATTCCCCTTATCGCTAATACCTTTACCAAACTGAACACATCGCAGTTATGGCGTTTGGGGGCGGAGTTTCCTGTGCTACCCGTAGCGGCGCAGTCACCCCTGTTCAAACTCTTACAAGAGCAACCCTCCCTCCTTAGTGAAACAGGAGTTACCCTAAACCCTCACTCTTCGGAGGAACTCAAGAAACGCTATACATTTTTATCTCTATTAGGAGAGTCGTATACAGCATTACGTATCCACCAAAGAGAGGTGAAAACAGGTGGAGAGACCCTCCCTATGTTGTTTTTAGAGGTAAAAACGAACACAGGTGTATGGGCTCCAGTTGTCGGTACAAACCTGCTTCCGAGAGACCCTGATTTTGCTAGTCCAAAAAAGACAGGCAAAAAGTAGGATTTGAGGAGTAGAGAGTACCTGTCAAGTTGTTCTTATCTGTTGGCACTCGATTTTGCAAAGAGTTCCGCGACTTTCAACGAGGCACTACAAGAGAGAGGAGTGGCTATTTCTTCCCCATGCAGTACCCTAAGAGAGCGATATCCTTCTGGAGTAGGTTCGCGGTGGACAAGCAATCTCTCACCTTCAACATCCACCACCCAGTACTCTGCTATGCCCGCACTGCTGTAGAGTTTTGCTTTTGTACTGAGGTCGAAGGAGAGACTACTATCCGAAACTTCAACTACCAAGAGTACATCCTGTGCGGGGGGATTATCGTCATATTCGGAAGCCCCTTTTAGGGTTATCGCGATGTCCGGCTCTGGTGCGTTGTAGATACCTAACCCTCCTTGAATACGAATAGGGAGTTGCCCACGAATCTGTTCAGGGCGATACAGACGTAGCAAAAGTACTGTTAGCATACATATCAGTTTAGAGTGTTGTCCTCCGCTTCCCATCTTATCGTAAACTATCCCTTCAATAAGTTCACATCGCCCTTGTCCTTGCTGGTACACTGCCTCCAATTCGGTTACTGTCCAGCGTTTGAGGCGTGGAAAGGTGGAAGGTGTGAACGTCTGTTCTCTTTCTAATGTCTGCATCGGTATTTCACCTCCTATCGAAAGTAGCCGTCTTATGTTCTTGAAACATATTATACTGTAGTTTAGCAATTTCGCACAGGTCTCTACTCCAGTGCGACTAATGCCTCTGGGGGTGTAACCGAGAGAATATCTCCTGTGGTGTTATCTACAAAGGCAAGCACTGTACCCCCCGAACCCAAGCGGCACTGATACTGTTTTTCGCCATGAACCACCCCAAACATCGTACCAGAACTCGATTCGCTTACGATTAGAAGTAGAGTGGTCTCGGCAAACTCTACGCGCCGCACAGTTACCCCATTAGGTGCTAGGCGAATGGGTATCTCTGCCAGTTCACAGGCTTTTACATAGAGGTTTTCGAGGGTGTCGTGGTTATCGGCGAGTTCGAGGGGAAGACCGCAGTAGAGGATTTTGCCTTTCCCCACCGAAAGCGTTAATGCCGTCTCCATCGTATCGGTGTGCTGAACCCACTTTTCTAGGCGTTGTATCTTCTCTCCGCCAAACACTCCGGTACAGATTTCGCTGTCGCTATCCGTCCGCCAAAACTCTACCCGCGCTACCGGTTCGATGTGGCTACCGGTCTGTACTTTTGCCGCGAGGCGGGGAACAGGGCGCAGATACTCGTCCCTATCTATAACCCCCGTTACTAGAAGGGTGGAGCCTTCCTCTACGCACTGCAAGAGCCGCTCCCAACAGGACTGCTTGAGGGCGTTTGCAGAGGGGAGAAGGATCAGTTTGGGAGTGCCGATGTCTTCGATTGAGTACTCGCTAACGGCACGGACAGCGACCCCTAAATTTGTCTCCATGGTTCGCACGGCGCGGCGGGTTGCGGTGTCGCCAAACCCCCGTGTCATAAAGACGCTAGAGTGTGGAATGACGAGGCAGACCTCCTCTAGTGTGCGGTCTTGGAAACGAGTTGCGTTTTCCTGAACAAATTTGGCGATATTGCGGAATGAGTTCAGTTCCGGCTTCTCGGTTCCATCGGCGCGGTGAAACCCTATCCCTACCTCGTTGTCGCTATCCATGTAGATATTGGTGTTCCAAAGCCACTGAATCGCCCCCGCACCCCCCGCCGCAAAACTCCATGCTAGTTTTCGAGCCAACAGACGCGCCGCGTTTTCGGGAGACCGCCAGTAGCCTCCATCTGCCTTCTCGTAGAACATGATGCCCGTCTCTTGCGACACATTGGGTTTGTGCGGGGTCTTGGTGATAACCGAATCCCAAAGTAGGTCGTCGTTTTGCCACCACGTATGATTCGCGGTAAAGTCTACGGCGGGGGCGTAGAAGTGGGTGTTCGGTCTATCCCAGATACCCCCTTCGTCCTGCCCTACCGTTACCAGTTGGAGGGGGTTGCCGTTGTCGCGTACTACTTTTACCATCTCACGAGTCCAGTTTGCAAACACCTCTTGCGCGAACAGTTTGTAGTCCAGAGCACGAAGCGGGTGCGTTCCCTGAAAGATGTGCATATCCTGAAAATCGGCAAGAGCAGGTAGCGCAAGCGGTTCGTTGCCAGAGAGCCGCCAACGCTCACGCCACACATCGGCGGGGTCGTTCGCTTGCTCTTGGGGCGAGAAGTCGGCGGCGCGTTGCTGTAGCCACGCTTGCCACGCCTTTTGTTCATAGGAGTCGTAGTTGGGGCGCATAGACCAGCACCGAGCAGGAGAGGTCGCAGACGGCTCATTGATAAAGTCCCAACTGATGTCGGGAACCTTTGCAAAGCGTTGGGTAAAGGCGGCAACAAACTCGCCCTGTGCCTGTATCGAGCGTGGGTCGAGATAGGGGTTTACGCCGCCCCACTCTTCGGGCCAGAACGCAAAGAAGTTAAACGTTATGGGGATGTCGTGCTTTCGTGCCGTGAGCAGGAACGCGGTAAAGGCACGGAGTACTCCCTCCTCCATCGCACCCGGGTCGAGCATATACCGCTTCCAAGAAGTCCAAACCCCCGTTCGTACCCAGTTGACTCCCGCCCGTTTCATACTAGAAAAGTCGCGTTCCCATACTGCGGGGTTGGGTTCGAGGAGGAACTTGCGGTGGGTATCTCCCGCCATGTAGGTCGTTCCCATAATAGGGTAGGGGATACCATCGCGCACAAAGTAGTCGTGGTTTACGCTAATGGGGCTTGCATTGAGTAAAAACGCCTCATCGTAGACCCAAAATCCTGTGGTGCGCGTGAGGGTTAAGCCACTCTCAGCAAGGCGAAGTTCACAACGTGCCTCGTAGTAGCCGGGCAGAAGCGGAGAGATGCTGTTCAGAGCGATACGGGTATGGGTTGCGTACTTGCTTAGTGTAATAGGGGCTGTTTTTGTCTCTACCACGCTTCCTGCGCTATTGACTACCGTTACTGTTACGCTTCCCTTACCCGTTGTGTGTCCTCCCTTGAGGCGCAACATGAGCGAAGGCTCTTCTCCCTCGTAGAAGGTGGCGAAGGTAGGGCGTGGCTCCATATCTACCGCACCAATCGAGGCGTGTTGTGCTAGATTGGCAAGAACCTCTCCTGAAAGCGGCGAGGTGAGAGCCGCATTCACCAGCACCCAACGTCCCCCCGCAAAGCGTCCCAGTAGGCGGTCTATGCTTACGATGGGGGCGGTGATGGGGCGGTTCTCCTGCATACCATACAGAAGCGTTTCGATTTTGGCATCCCTAGACCCGCTCGTACCATGCTCATGGTCGAAGTCGCGGGTATCGGTGAAGCGCGGTTGGAGTGTCCAAGCGTGGGTATAAGAGAGGTTTAGCGTACTGGTGGGAACATCTGACCAAGCGCCCGCGCTCTGTAGCACTGTTCCCGTACCCGATACCGGAAACGCCTGATTAATAAGCAGTTCCTTTGTGAAGGCGGTTTGTGAGGTTTCGATGTGCCAACTGCCGTCTAAGTTACGGCGCACCGGGCGAGAGAGGGGAGAGCCTCCGAGATTGAGCCATCTGCCCCCCGCATCTAGGAAGGCATACAGCGCACTCCAAGCCTCTTTGGGGAAGGCAGAGCCATACGGTGTTACCAGTAGCGTGGTTGTGGGATGCAGTGCACCTGCTATCTCTTTTGTACCCAGATAGCGAAGTGTATCCCCCTCACCCGCAAGGCTTTTTAAGTCCGGTTGTGTTACGGCACAGGTATCTACAAAGGGAAATCCCTCTTCCCACAAAACCAGTATCTCCAAAATCGGCACTCCTTCTAGTTGTTACAAGATATTGAAATTCATTAGCAGAGGGCAGGACGATTAAAGTTAAAACCCCCTCTTGACAAAACGTTAAGGAAACAATATACTTTTTTTAGACAGGATTTTTAGAAGCGAGGCTGACCTCATGGCAGTGGATGTTGAAACCCTCAACCAAATCGAACTCTTTAACGGATTAGCGCAGGAGATGCACCTCTACATCGCCGAACGCGCTCGTCAACGCACCTACCGCTCCGAAGAGACGATTGTTCACCAAGACGACCCCGGCGAGACCTTCTATATTGTTTTAATCGGAACCGTCAAAATCTCCTCCACCCTCCCCGATGGAAATGAAGTTTTTCTCGCACTCTTGGCATCCGGCGACACCTTTGGCGAGATGAGCATGATAGACTCCGGAGGGCGTTCTGCCGACGTAGTTACGCAAGAAGAGACCACCCTCGTCTCTATAGACCGCCGTACCTTCAACCACCTTATGGACAACTCGCCCACCTTCGCCCGTAACCTCATGCGAATCCTTGCGCGTCGCCTGCGCCTTGCCAATGTGCGAATCCAAGCACATTGTACCCTCGATGTGTACGGATTAGTAGCCCGACAGATACTAGAGTTTGCAGAACTCTACGGAAAAGAGCAGGCAAACGGCGATAGAGTTATCCCCATCCGCCTTACTCAAGGCAATATGGCGGAACTGGTGGGAGCCTCCCGTGAGCGCGTCAATCAAGTGATGGTTGCCTATCGCCAAAAAGCACTCATCTCTGTCGACTCGCGCTATCATATCACAGTACACAAGCCTGCCGAACTACGGAAACGCTGTCAGTAGCCGTTTTACCATGACCCCAATCCCCTCCTACTTTCTCACTCAGCCCCAAGCGGATTGGGGGGCAGAGACCATCGCTTCCTTCGATGCACTGTTTGCCAAAGCCATAGAGCATGGGGCAGACACTCCTCTCGTCTACGACCTCACCGCCCCCAAGTGGCAGTTTCTAAACTACCTTTGCGAACAGAAGCATATCGTTCTGCACGGCTCAGGAAATCCCCATATTGCTGAGTTTGAGCCAAGACAGTCCAATGACGTGAGTGAGTTCGGGAATCGCCGTGCCGTCTATGCCGCCTCAGATGGAATCTGGGCAATGTACTTTGCCATTGTAGACCGAGACAACCATATCACCTCACTGATGAATGTCTGTTTTTACCTACAAGAGGCACGCGATAAGAGTGAACCTTACTACTTCTTCTCTGTAAACGGAGATGCTCTGCCTCATAGCCCTTGGCGTACTGGAACCCTCTACCTATTACCCAAAGAGACATTTGAACAGCAACCTCCCATGTTCTATCATGGGGTGCAGATAGAGTCGGCGCAGTGGGCAAGCCTCGTACCCGTAAAGCCTCTTGCAAAACTTACGATAGAGCCGTATGATTTCCCTTTCCTAGACCAGATAGTTCCGCAAGACCCCTCCATCATCCGTGAAAGAGCCAAGATAGATCCTGATGGGTTTCCTTGGATGGATGAAATATAGAAGGGGATTGGAAAATGCCTGTCGACAAGAAACGCCTTATAGGTCAAGTTATTTATTATTTGCTTATCGTCGTAGGCTACATGATATTAAATCGGTACTTCGTGAGGAAGGGGGCAGTATGGCAAAGAGGCAACCTGATGCTCTCCGTAGAAGACAAGAAGATACTAGAGGAGGGTGAGCGTTTTGTCCTCTATGCACTACTCCCCATGAATCAGGGTGGTGAAATGGAACGGGACGCTAAACGGTCACGCACCAAGAGCCGAAAGACCTTTTTTCAGGGATATGAGGTAGTGTCTGCCAAGGAGATAAAGGACAAGAGTACACGAGAACGGATGCTAGAGGCGGTCTATAGCGGAATTCGCGGAGGAGACCCTTCCAAACAAGCAAGTTGCTTTGAGCCGCATCATGCTCTTCATGCCCAACTTGGTAATCAGAGTGTGGACATCGTACCCTGTTTTGACTGCCGCAACGTGTACGTATTTGTCGATGGAACCCGAAGAGACGGTGCTATTACAGAGGCTCCCCTTGACGTGTTAGACGAGGCTCTATTAGATGCAAAGATGATAGTTATGCCTACACCATGACCTAATCTCCCCAACTTGCGAAAAATTCTTTACAAAATCGCCATAATTGTTCCCAGTAGGGCTTGACTATGCTTGACGAATATGATAAAGTCGTACACTGTGAAAAAGTGGCGGTTTTGTGTCGCTTCTGCTCCAACTTTCCATGTAGTACACCGCGTCTAAACGTTTGAATAGAAAACCCTATCCGAAATAACCGTCCTCTTTAGAGGCGGCAACCCTGTTTGTTGATGACAGAATTGAGAACCGGAGGACATTCCATGAAGAGAGTGGCTTGTGTGATAGCATTGGCAGGAACCACCCTGTCGCTTGGCACCGCGCTCACGCCAGCAAGTGCATCACCCGATACCGTGACCGCAAACGGCTTACGCCTCAATATCCCCAACGCGAAAATCACCACCAACGAGTTCACCACGACGGTGGATATGCAGTTTCGTGGTGGAGATATTCGCTCTATCGAACTTTTTGTCGATGGAAGCCTACTCAAGAAGCAAGAACTCAATACCCAGTCCGGACGCGGCGTAGTCAGTTTCGCCCTAGACGGTCTGGGAGATGGTACGCACACCGTACTGGTTCGCGCTCAAGACCTTGCCGGTAACTGGACAACCACCTCCGCCAAGTTCAAAGTGACCCCCCAACAGGAGAGTACCCTTGCAAGAGCGGTGTATCCTCTGCGTGGTCAGATGGTGCAAGGCTTGGTTCCCATTAAAGTAGACCTCGCTGATAGCATCAAAAATCCTTTCGTATCGTTCTCTGTCGATGATGAATTTATGGCGATTATGAACGGCGCACCCTTTAGCTACAGTTGGGATAGCACCAAAGCCGCTAACGGGCTACATACTATCACCGCCGATATTTTCGACGATGTGGCAAAAATCAAGACCCTCAAGATTCAGATAAACGTCAATAATGCCGGCGGTTTTACCAACATTCAGCACGAAATTGCCGCTGCAAAAGAGGTAACTACCCCTGCTGTAGCCGCTAAAGAGCCAGTGGCTCCTGCCGTAGTTGCTAAGAGCGGTATCAACGATGCCCTCGCCAAGTTCGCCGCATCCACCTCCGATTTACGCCTAGTCGGAAACTTGGGCGACCTCGCACGAACCGCCACCGACCTCACTGTAGATGGTAGCCGCTTGGGGAAAGCACCTTCCACCCGCGATTTCCGCACCAGCGGTAAAACAGCCAAAATGGGCTTTACACTTCGCCCCGATGTGCATCCTTTAGTAGCACCCGCACCCATTCACCTCTCCAATGCGACCCCTGGTGTTATCGGCTTAGTTGCCAGTCCGCTCAATATCGCGCGAGTGATGGAGGCAACTACCCCCGCGATTGCACGACGTACCCCCTTGAAACTGCGCGGTGCAACCAACTTTGCGTACCGCCCCGGAGTAACTACCCTCAATATCGGCTCTGCCCGTGAACTGCGAGTATACTCTCCTACCAACATCGCAAAGCATGGCGCGTTTGCTGTCTTCTTCGATAACACGCTTATCAACTTCGATGTCGCAACCCGCGTAGAGAACGGTATCCCCCTTGCTCCCTTCCGCCACCTCTTCGAGTTTTCTGGTGGAACCGTGAACTGGGAGAGCCAGACCAAAACCGTCACCGCGAACAAAACTGGGCAAGAGATAAAGTTTACTATCGGCGACAAAGAGGCACACGTCAACAACAAGCCGGTACAGATGGACAAAGCTCCCTACATCGACGGAAGCCGCTCTATCGTACCCCTCTCGTTTATCGGTAACGTCCTAAACGTAGAGGTCTCCTACGACAAAGCCACAGGGCGTATCCTTATCGAAAGCAAAAAGTACGCCAACCACTAATCAGAGCGTGTACCAATCTAAAGAACCCAAGTTGCTATTGCTGTAGCGACTTGGGTTCTTTTCATAACGCCCTATAAGGATTTTAGGTAAAGAGTGGTGAACCTTATACCATAACTTATGTTACGCAGAGGCTTGTGCGTTTGCTCTTCGCGGTTTTTGTACTGCTTACAGCCCCCTATCCCAACCCTTTCCCCCGCTTCACGCAGGAGAAAGGGCAAATGCACTAAACTCAAAAGTTTTTTGTCTTTTTAGAGGCTGTACCCAAACAGAATACCTTTTGCCCTAGCACTCCTTTCTCCCGTGTCAAACGGGGGAAAGGAGACGGAGAATAGGGGGCGGAAGCAGTACAATGGGCTTTGCAAAAACCGGAGTAACCTACCACTGCGTAACCTTATACCATATCGAACTGGATGATAGGAAAGTGCCTCTCTTATGATTACGCCCGAAGACAAAGCCGCGTTTGAGGAGAACGGCTTTCACGTTTTACGCTCTGCCGTGTCTCCCAACGAAATAGCCCTCTTAAAGCAAGCCCTTGCGAAGATGCTACTCACCTCAAAGCAGCATCCCTACGCGAAAAACCTTGCCGACGCGCCCGATATTGCCGACAACCCACCCGATAACCCGCGGGGAGTATGGGCGGCTTTCAACCTTCAACTTTTCGACGATATATTTTGGGATTTTGCCTACCATCCGATAATTGCACACGCCGTAGACGCGCTGATTGGTTCCGACATCAATCTCTACGAAACCGCCTCTATTCACAAAGTACCCGGCTTTCCCAACAACTACCGCGACTGGCATCAAGACTCCGTGTACTCCGACCCGCAAAGCAATGACCGCAACGTAACCGTCATCACCTTCCTAGACGAAATGGATGGAGAATCGGGGGCGACGTGGGTGGTTCCCGGTAGCCACAAGCAGGGCGCACTACCCCATGTTCTACCCACCGAAAGCCTCTCCAGTCAGGCGAAGGAGGTTGCCGACAAACACCTCTACTCCCCAAAGGGAGTTGCATTTGCCTACCAACCAGGAGATGTGCTTATCTTTTTGGTAGGGGTAGTGCATAAGTCGGGGGCAAACCTTAGTAATCAGTCGAAGTGGAGCCTCGCCTACAACTACACCCGTAACGACACCCACGACCTCGCACGAGTCAATGGGTTCGTAGGGGCGTACTTGCCTATAACGCGCAACGGAAAACTCTACTCTGTTGGAGCGGTGTTCCAGAGAGAGGGGCAGAAATGAACCGAACTTTCTACGAAACCAACGGCTATCTTACACAAATAGAGGTGGTTCCCCCCGCTCAAGTTGCCGACATACGCACGCATTTCGACACGCTAGAGGTGGAAGTGGGCAGGGAACAGGCGCGTATTGGGCTACTAGATAGGCACTTCGATACAGAATTTATCTGGCAACTCGCTACTACCCCTACGGTGTTGGATATCGTTGAGGAGTTGCTAGGCGCGAATGTGTTTCTGCTTGCCACCCACTTTTTCTGTAAGTACGGGCAAGAGGAGAAGTTTGTCGCTTGGCATCAGGATGTGACCTACTGGGGACTAGAGCCGCCTACCGCTCACACTGTTTGGCTTGCCATAGACGATAGCGACAGAGAGAACGGCTGTATGCGGGTGCTTCCCGGTACACATCAAGGCGGTATACGCACACATGGAAAGTCGGAACAGGTGGGCAATCTACTGAGCATCAATCAAGAGGTTTTTGTAACGCCAGAGGAGGAACAGAGTGCGGTAGACCTCGAACTAAAGGCGGGGCAAGCCAGTGTTCACGATGGAGCGTTGATACACGGTAGCCTCCCCAACCGCTCGAATCGGAGGCGATGCGGCTTAACTTTGCGCTATATTCCCACCTCCGTGCGCCAAACCATTACCAACTCGACGGGTAAACGCTGGTCGCCTATTTTGGTACGCGGTGTGGATGCCGAAAAGCATTTTGGAGAGACACAAATACGAAAAATTCGTTAGGAGATACAGAGGAGTAGACATGAAAACAGAGCAGATAGAATCCGCCTATGCGCTTGCAAAAGAGCGGTACGCAGAGTTCGGTGTAGATACCGAAGCGGCATTACAGGCATTGAAAACCGTTCCTATTTCGTTGCACTGCTGGCAGGGCGACGACGTACTCGGTTTTGAGAGTTTTGGAGGAGAACTGACTGGCGGTATTGCGGTAACGGGGAACTATCCTGGTAAGGCACGTACCCCCGATGAACTCCGTGCGGATGCCACCAAAGCCCTCTCGCTTATTCCTGGAACACACCGCTTTAATCTACACGCCTTCTATCTTGAATCGGGGGGCAAAAAGGTAGACAGAGACGAAATCTGCCCACAACACTTCGAGGGCTGGATTCAGTGGGCGCAGTCGCTGGGTATTGGGCTAGACTTTAACCCCACCTGCTTCTCGCATGACAAGTCCGCAGACGGCTTCACCCTCTCGCACCACGACGCGGGAATTCGGCAGTTCTGGATTGAACACTGCAAGCAGAGCCGCGAAATTGGGGCGGAGATGGGAAGACGGCTAGGAACACCCGCCGTTACGAATATCTGGATACCCGACGGTATGAAGGATACCCCCATCGACTACAAAGCCCCACGCCTGCGCCTAAAAGCCGCCCTCGACGAGATTTTTGAAAAGCCCCTCGACCCCGCACACAACCTCGATGCGATAGAGGGCAAACTGTTCGGGTTGGGTTCGGAGAGTTATGTGGTGGGATCTCATGAGTTCTATCTGGGGTACGCGGTGAAGAACGATAAACTGATATGTCTTGATGCAGGACACTATCATCCAACCGAAACCATTGTAGATAAAATCTCGGCGGTGATGTGTAGCGTGGATGAGATACTGCTTCACGTTAGCCGTGGGGTACGCTGGGATAGCGACCACGTTGTTACTCTTAGTGACGACCTTCGGGCTATTGCTCAAGAACTGGTTCGCGGTGACTTCTTGGGACGAACCCATATCGGGCTAGACTTCTTCGACGCGAGTATCAACCGAGTTGCGGCGTGGGTTATCGGGGTGCGCTCTATGATAAAAGCCCTCCTCCTCGCCTTCCTAGAGCCGATAGAGACCCTACGGGAGCGCGAACTCGCCGGTGACTACACCTACCGACTTGCCATGCTAGAGGAACTAAAGACGCTACCTTTCGGGGCGGTGTGGGACTACTACTGCTTACAGAGCGGGGTTCCTGTAGCGAGTGCATGGCTCGACGAGGTAAGAGGGTACGAGAAGGCAGTTCTCTCTCAGAGGGCGTAACCCCAAAAAGCAGACAAAAAATGAGAGGGGAACAGAGAGCCAGCTCTGTTCCCCTCTTTTCTAAGAGGCACTACGCCTTCTTAGGGCTTCCATGCGAACTACTCGCTTGATCGTTATCGTGAGGAGGAGGGGGAGGGGGCGCACCACCCTCACGGTCTCCGGGACCTCCATCGCGGGGAGGAGGAGGCGCGTCCTGCCCGTCACGGGGCGGGGGAGGAGGACCACCGGGTCTTCCATCACGACCACCAGGACGACCTCCATCACGCGGAGGGGGCGGTGGGCGATGACCGTCCGGTCCGTCAAAGCGACCTCCCTGACCACCCGGAGGGGGTGGGCGCATTCCATTACGACCCATCGGTGGGCGGTGCATATCACGCAGTTTCTGTAGTTTCTTCGCCTGTTCAGGGGTTAGGATTTTCTTTAGTTTCTCCTGAACCTCTTTTTCTAGGCTCATCAAGTCCTGCCTTTGCTTATCCGAAAGGTTCAGGGCATCGACCTCATGGGGAGGAATGACTGGGAAACCTTCGGGGCGGCGGCGGGGAGGGAGTGGGTTGTCACCACGACCTGCGCCTACAGGTGGGCGGTCTCCGCCGGGTTGGTCGCCGGGGGCTTGTGCCTGTACGCTACCGATTGTAATACCAAGTGCCATCAAAGTCAGTAAACCCATGCTTGTTCGTTGGGCGAAAGTTCGAGTGTTCATGTTCGGAATCTCCTGTCAGTTTTGTTTGTGTTTTAAGCGTTGCCGCTCTATGTGAAGGGAGTTCAGGGGAGGTCTCTACTTCATCTGCATCTTGCTCCGTCCGCCTGACACTTACTATTGTAATCTCCAAAAATGAAAAACTTCTGAAAACCAGAAAGTTTTATAAAAATATCTGCCACACCAAGAAAATCTTGTTTTGTTTTGGAAAACGATACAAAAACGAAGCGTTTCAGGTATTCTTACGTTAGGAGAAACTGCCCGTTCAGTTCTCAGTTGTTATCGGCAAAAGAGAGTAAACCGCAGAAGGTGGTAGTCGCAACAAGGATAGACTGACGCGAAATCGGTGCAACCCTCCTTTGCCTAAGCACAAAAACAGGCTCTAAATAGGAGCCGCTTTCCCATTCTCAGCGAGGAGGAATCCAAGTGATTCGCACACTAAAAACGCTACCAATGTTGGTAGGCATGGGTGCGCTTCTGGTTGCGTCTTCTGCGGCTTTTGCAGAAGATGAAGAGAAGAAGCCCACCATCAACCCTTACGGTTTTATTCAGGCGCAAGCCGAAGGAACCAATGGCAACGATACCAGCCGTTTCTTTATTCGCCGCGCTCGTTTTGGGCTGAAAGGGGACATCAACGACAAGTTCACCTACAATATCCTAAACGAATTCGCCGTATCCACCGGTCAACTCCGCGATGCGTACATCACCTACACCAAAGGTGGCAACTCTCCCCTGTACCGATTCGGGCAGTTCAAAACTGCTTACAGTTTTGAACAACTTCATCCCGACGAGACCCTACCCCTCATCGAGCGATCTATTGTCGTAGACGAACTGGGTAGCAACCATGATCGCGATATGGGCTTTGCGATTATGAGTCCCTACCAAGGCTCCTTCTCCAAAGCAGACCCCACTGTATTCGCCTATAACCTCTCGGTAATGAACGGTGCAGGACGCAACACCAGCACGGCGAAAGCGACCAAACTCTGGACGGGGCGCATTCTAATCACCCCCACCGCGAACCATCCTATCGCAGACGGACACATCTCCTTTGGTTTCTCTATGCGACAAGGCTCCGTTACCAACGCCAACGTCTCTCTGGGTGGTTCTCCCCTCAAAGAGCGAGAGCGGTACGGTTTTGAGGCGGGTTATGTTAGCCCCAAATGGCGACTACAGGGCGAATACCTCTGGGGCAACGACCTTGATGCCGCAGGTACTACCACCTTAGAGCGTAAAGGCTACTACATCACCGCAGGACACCACCTACGCGAAGCCGTAGAAATACTCCTACGCTACGAGGGTTTTACTCCGGATTCCACTCTTCCCACCGTTCACCGCACCACTCTAGGGCTTGCCTACGAAGTGTCTAAAAACGTGGGTTGGTATCTCGGCTACGAGTCGGTCTCCGGCTCCACCACCCTCACCGCCGCGCCATCCGTTGGTTCCGGTATCCGCTTCCGAACTACGGTGCGCTTCTAGGATTTCAGTACTCCTAGAGTAAAATCCGTATTACAACAAACAAAAGGGGGCTACCAACTACGGTAGCCCCCTTTTCTATAGGTAAGCAGGATGTAGTACACTTACCTATCTACCCAAACTGCCCCTCGTAGATAACGACATCCATATTCCCGTTTGCTGGCTCGAACTCCTTTGGTACAGGGGTGGTGGTTATCTTGAAACGCCACCCCCTATTTTCGAGGTGCGTAATAAACTGAAATGCCTGTTCGCGTTGGGGGTCGGAGAGCAGTAGGCGACCTTTGGGGCGGAGGTGGTTTTTAAACATCTGCTCTAGGTAGAAGTGCATTTTACGCTCGTACAGGATGTCTGCCCCCAAAATCACATCGAACCGCTTTTTAGAACTCCAGTCACGCCAATCCGCCTCTACATACTCGATGCCCTCTACTCCATTCTTTTGTGCGTTCCAGCGGGCAATCATCAGTGCACCTAACTGGTGGTCGGTTTGGCAGACCTGTGCGCCTAACGACTGCGCCACCATACCCGCAAACCCTAGCCCCGTACCCAACTCCAGCACACTTTTGCCAGCGACCAGTGAGGGGGTCATCTCCATATAGTGCGCTACCCCTACCGCCGCCTCCCACAGTAGAAATCCGTAGGGGAAGTGTGCCAACTCCTCCGCGAAATCTATAAGCGCGTCTTGGTTACGTACCAGAGTGAGGTTCCAAGTTTTAGAAGCAAGGGGTATTTCCACCTCCTCTAGCGGGAGGCGTTTGGTAAGAGACTGTAGACGTTGTTCCCAGATTTGCCATTCCATCGTGTTGTTGTTTCCCAAAATCGTTGCGATTTCTGCCTTTGAGTGTGATTTATTTCACATTGAGCGGGGTTTTATGAGGAGGAGTTTGCACATAGTAAAATATAATAGTACCATATTAGGTAGTACGGGATACTGTTTCTTTTTGGGGATGAGGGTCTTTGGAGGTTGGTGTGCTAGGATAGAGGGTTTACTACGATGCAGATAACATGGAACGGAACGGGGTCGGCTTGGTCTACTTACTATGGGAACGCCTCTGCACTGCTGGAGTCGGCAGGGCATCGGCTTGTCATGGACTGCGGGTATACCGTGCCGGGACGGTTGCGGCAGATGGGAGTAGGGGTGCAGAACATCGAAACCCTCTTTATCTCGCACCTGCACGGCGACCACATTTTTGGGCTGGAAGAGTTCGGGTTTCGCTCTAAGTTTGTGGAAGGTTGCCGCCTGAATCTGGTGGTACCGGAATCGCTGGTTCATGCGCTTTGGCACAACATCTTGGCGGGAACGATGCGAGAGCCGGAGTCACGGTGTCATCTTCGCGACTACTTTGAGGTGTATACCATTCGGGAAGGTGAGACCCTACAACTGGGACCTTGGGCGTTGCAGATACATCCTGTGAACCATGTGCCACACGCGGAGTGTTTTGGGCTAAAGGTACGTGCCGACGGGCGTTCGGTGGCGTTTACCGCCGATACTACTGCGGGGGTCGCTCCTTTCTTCTATGAGGGAACCGAGTACGTTTTCCACGACTGTAGTTTTCTGCCCTACTTCCCCGAAACGGTGCATACCCATTTTGAGCAACTACTAGACTACACCGAAGAGCAACGCGAAAAGACGTGGCTGGTTCACTACGACGACGAGACCCATCAGCGGCTTGCGAGTGTGGAGTGGCGCACCATTGTAGAGGAATCGGGGATGCGGATAACCGAGTCGTTTATCCCGATAATCGTGTGAGGTGGGGGATTGTTGGGGGCGTATAAAGTGTAGACTACCTGCCAGAGACTTAGGAGTGCCAAGCATGACAAGGAAAGCTTTGTATTTATGTTTAGTTAGTGTAGGTATTGGGACAAGCGGCTTGTTTTTAGCACTACGCCTATTTGTCCATCCCGTTACAAAGGCAGGTGGCATTTCCAAGCGAATTGTTGCAAACTCTTTGTCACTCGTTGATTCAGATGGCAAGGAACATATATCTATGTTTGCCACAAAGCACGGCTCTGATTTGATAATGCGAGAGGGTGAATACTCGAAAGGCAACCAGATTACGCTTCACATAGACGAAGCAGGTAGCGGAGTTCGTATGGAAGGGAAGGGACACTCTATGACGCTTGATATTGGTAAATCAGGGTGTGGGGTTTCTATTCAAGGGCGTACTACTAACCAAGTTGTAATCATTGTTGGAGATGAGGGTGTGGTTCGCATCATTGCGAATGGATATGACCGCAATCACAAAAAACAGACCACAAAAATGCTATTCGACTCGCTAAAATAGTTGTATGTGGAGAGAGAAAACTTATCCATAGAGGAAGAATCATGCATAGATTTGTATTCTTCATAACCCAAACCTGTGTTACAATGCACCAAAAAACCAAAGGATAATATCTATGAGTTTTGGCAACACACTGTTTGAGGGACGTTGGGAGGAGGCTATCAGCCACCCAGAAGCAATTCCCCAAAAAGCTCATATCCGTATCGTTGAAATCACGGATACACTGACAGACCAAGAAGAGCAGGCGAAACTCGAAAGCATCTTTCAGGCATTCTTCAGCGAAGTGGATAAGATGGAATTTACCCCTCCGACAGAGCCACTGTCTCCACAGGCGAATGCTGTGTTGGAAAAATTTCGGCGTAAAGGGCTGAGAGTATGACCATTGCGGATGCTTGTACGCTGATTGCTCTCATCAACAAAAAAGACTCTTATCATGAGATATGTCGCCTGAACGCAAGCAAGGTCAGCAAGCCACTTCTGACAACTTGGGTGTGTTTTGCGGAAGCAATGTATTTGGCTCTTGCAGAAGGAGGATGGTTTTTGCAAGAACAACTCTGGCAATATCCCCGACGAGGAATGTTGCAACTTTATACACCAAGCCAAGAGGAAGAGGGGCGAATGTATGAACTCATGCAAAAATATCGAGATCGCCCGATGGATATGGGAGATGCCTCGCTGGTGACAATGGCTGAAACCCTTCACCTGACACAGATTTTTACGATTGACAGTGATTTTTACTTTTATACCCTCAATGGGAAAACTCCCTTTGAGGTCATTCCTGTTGGTGCTAAGAAGGGGATATGATACCCTTGTAAAATGTAAAACGAAACGTATGCAAGATGCTATCTATGTTTTGCTAGTGTTTAGGGCGTATAAAGCGCAGGTTCTCCACGCTTAGTTCGGGGAGACCTTTGAGGAGTTGTGCGCCTGCGATAGCGGGAGTGGTCTCTCTGTAGCGTGTGCTGAACTGCGATTGAGCATGAATATAGTCGTAGAGGGTGTTTCCTTCGTGTGCGGTGCTTACGATTTTCTCGGCGGCTTCGCTCTGTTGGTGTATTGCCTTGTCTTGTTCTGCTTGTGGGGCGTTGGGGTTCGAGGTGATGCGCTTCGCCTCCTGATAGCTCGCCGCCGCGCTCTCCAAATCTCTTAACAAAATGTTGTATTTCGCGACCATCTTATCCAGTTCGTCCGGATTGG
>OMJJ01000313.1 GCA_900299305.1 bacterium
CAAACCACCCCGAAAGCATAACACCATCCTGCGAAGGAAAGCGTACATCTTCAAACTTCGCCCCGAACGCCTCCGGAGTGCTGTCGGCGCGGTAGCGTGGGGGGTGTGTGGAGATATAGGCAATAACAAGAATGCCTAAGAGAATCACACCACCCCAAATCACCAAGCCAATAAAAGCTAGTAAAGAGAGTCCCCACATCGTGAAATCTTCTCACCTCGCGAAAGTAACCTCTATTCTACCCCGATTCTACCTCAATTCGATACCCTGAAAACCAAAAGGAAGTGGTATCTCTGTAGGTTACTCCAAAGGGAGGCATAGAAACACGACAGATTTTGTAGAATTGAAAAACCCGTATTGCTATGGTATACTATAAATCAAACTTCACCTCTCTACCAAGCCTCTCCAACTAGATTTTAGGAAGAGGTTTTTTGTAAGGAAAGAACCTTGTCTACTAACGCGCTCCTCAAAGACCAGCCTACGCAGTGGGTACATCTCAACGGAAAACTCGTGCCAAAACACGAGGCACACCTTTCGATATACGACCACGGCTTTCTTTATGGTGACGGGGCATTTGAAGGAATTCGCGTCTACAACGGTAATATTTTTCGCCTAAACGACCACCTTGCCCGCCTCTACCGCTCTGCACAAGCACTGAACATAACCCTAAACGTCAGTCAAGAGATGCTTGCCAACCGTGTAGTAGAGACCGTTCGTGCCAATCAGCATCGGCAAGGCTATATTCGCCTTAGCGTGTCACGGGGAGTAGGGCTAGGGCTAGACCCCAAACACCTGCGCTCCGAACCTACCGTCGTTATCTCCACTGAGCAGTTGCGCCTCTATCCCCAAGAGATGTACGATAAAGGGCTTGTCGCCATAACAGCATCTACCCGCGTTCCCCCCTCCTGTTGTATAGACCCCCAAGTGAAGTCGTTGGGGCGTTATATTAATAATATCAACGCAAAAATGGAGGCAAACCGCATTGGGGCAGGCGAAGCACTCATGCTGAACATGGAAGGCTATGTTGCAGAGGCGACGGGAGATAACATCTTCCTCGTTCGTAATGGGGTGCTCTCTACACCGCCCACACATCAAGGCGCACTGCCGGGCATTACCCGCGCTGTAGTAATAGAACTCGCCAAAGAACTTAATATCCCCTTCCATGAGGATGTGTTTACCCTCTACGATGTCTATAATGCCGATGAAGCGTTCCTCACAGGAACCGCCGCCGAAGTGATTGCAATGGTACACTGCGATGGAAGGGATATAGGAAACGGCAAGCCCGGAAAAATGACTGGTTGCCTCATAACAGCGTTCCGAGAACGAACCGAACACGACGGCACAAAAATCTAAGTACAGCGCACGTTCCGCCCCGAAACAAGGTGTGCGGAACTTTTTCTCAGTACCAACAATATAGATATAGGTGTGGAGACACGATTTAAGAGGAGTGGTGGGAGATGCCCCAGCCCTACGACAGCGCAACTAAGTTCCTGCTCGACAACCCTGCCGACTGGTTGCCGCTCGTCCATCGACCCGTTGCAGAGGCTACTCCCCTCAACTCCGACCTTAGCACCATCACCGCCTCCGCTGATAAACTGTTTCGGGTTCACTCCGAACCCCCGTATGTACTGCACCTAGAACTGCAAAGTACCTACCAAACACGCATGGCAGAGCGGTTTATGATGTACAATGTACTTATCCATTACCGAGAACAACTTCCGGTACTCAGCGTAGTCGTACTCCTGCGCCCCGAAGCCGATGGAACCTGTATGCGGGAACCCGTAAGGCTACACCTACCGGATGAGAGTGAGAGTTATCTTCGCTTCCGTTTCGAGGTGGTTCGTTTGTGGGAGATACCAGTGGAGCAGATACTCTCTGGGGGTATCCACACCTTACCGCTTGCACCGTTGTGTCGGGTATCTCGTTCGGAGTTGCCCTCTGTTATTGAACGGATGCGGGTACGTATCGGGAGTGAGGTATCGGGGAATGCGGAGCATCTGTTATGGACAGCGACCTACTTGTTAATGGGGATGCGTTACAACCCTGAAGAGATAGAAGAGAGTTTGAAAGGAGTACGAGCGATGCGAGAGTCGATAACCTATCAAGCGATATTGAATGAGGGTAGAACAGAGGGTAGAGCCGAAGGTAGAACAGAGGGCGAATTGCGAGCGTTATTATTGTTTGGCAAGAAGCGTTTGGGTGAGCCGAGTGCGCTTGTACTGAGTGAGTTGGAGGGGATAACGACCTCCGAACCATTAGAGCGCATGATACTCCGCATTAGTGAAGTAGAGAGTTGGTCGGAACTACTCCAAGAGAAGTAACAAATAGAAGTTTTTGGTAGAGAAGAGATTTCCTACCGCAAAGTGTGCGAACTGAACAAAAGGCTTCCCGATGTAGGGACTGCTAGAGGAGCCAGAACTATGTGGCAACGATTTACGGAGAGAGCAAGGCGCGTTGTGTTTTTTGCTCAAGAAGAGGCGGGTCGTCTTGGTGAGAGTTATGTATCCACCGAACACCTCCTACTAGGGCTAGTACGAGAACACGACAGCGTAGCGGCACGTATTTTAGATAGAATGGGTGTCTCTTTAGGGCGTATTCGGAGTGAAATCGAGCGTTCCGTTACTCGCGGCGAAGGGCGACATGGGCAAGATATGCAACTCACCCCCCGCGCCAAACGAGTAATCGACCTCGCTTACGATGAAGCACGTCAACTTTCCAACAACTATATCGGTACAGAGCATCTTATGCTCGGCTTGATACGTGAAGGTGAGGGCTTGGCAGGGCGCGTTCTTGCCAAACTCGGTGTAGACCTAGAGCGTACCCGCCATGAGGTACTTGCTCTCCAAGACAGCGAAGTGGGAAGCAGTAGCAGTAGCCACAGCACCCCTCAAAAACAGCGCAAAAGTAGCACCCCTACCCTCGACGAGTTTGGGCGTGACTATACCGAACTAGCACGGCAGGACAAACTCGACCCTGTAGTCGGACGTACTACCGAAATCGAGCGCGTGGTACAAATTCTCAGCCGCCGAACCAAAAACAACCCCGTTCTACTAGGGGAACCCG
>OMJJ01000314.1 GCA_900299305.1 bacterium
GGGGTGGTATATCGTACCCCGAAATGAGGGCGAGTGCGCTATCTATCGTGAGGAAGTAGTTTTCCTTGTCTTCTGAGTTCTTTTGCAACGAAGGGGGCGTTCTCTTCGAGAATTCTGAGGCTTATATCCCCGCTCAGGTACTGCTCTGCCACCTTGATACGCTCATTGTAGAAAAGAGGGGCGTTTAGCTTCAACCGTGTTATAGTATCTTGTACTTGGGTACGTTTAGAAGCATCCAGAGCAGGGCTAGGCTTTACTCGGTAGCCCAAAAGTTCCAGTTGAAACCAGCCGTCTTCTATCTCGAAGGGGTCGAGTACGTCGCCAAAGTCGCGTTTGCTTGAATTCAGGCGAGAGCAGACAAGGCGATAGTTGCTCCACTCGTAGATGTTATCTCTGTCTTTGGGTTTTGGCGCAAAATGGTCGGCAGACCGCGCCCCCGTTATAGGGTGAATACGAAAGCAGGAGTAGGCGCAAATCTCATGATATGCCGCCATAAGGTCGTCTAAAGCTCGTGTCCAGTAGGGACGGATTTTACCCTTTCTGGCTAAAGCACGAAGACCGGGCTGGCGCACTTTGCTGTCGAAAGTAGCGGATTCGGGGGCAGGAACTACCTTAATCATCGCTCCACCTCAAGCCCTTCTTTGAAAGCACACCAGCGCAACCAAAAACTATCAATCTCTCCCAACGACTTGCGAAGGTCTGCATCCACCTCTTCTATTTTCTCTTTTGAAGGAGCATCTTCGTGGGCAAGCGCAAGTGCCTTCTGTATCGCCGTCTCTGCTTCCAACGAACGGGCTTGCTTGAGGTCAAATGCTTCACTGGTGAGCCAGTTAGAGACATCTCCCAACCTCGTGAATACCTGCTTCTCCAGTGCTACCTCGCGCTTTTCACCCACCAGATTCAGGTCGAACCAAGCATCCTGTTTCGCATCGAAAGCGGACTCTGCCGAAGCGAGTACGAGAGGGGAGTGCGTGGTGGTAATCAGTTGGATATGCACATCATTATCGCCGGTCAGGGCTTTCATCACTTCTAATAGAGATGGTACAATGCGCCTTTGCCATTGCGGATGTAGGTGTCCCTCTATCTCATCAATCAGAAAAACAATCTCTTTTGCGGGAGGTGTACCGCGCAGATTACAAGCGGCTAAGTGTTCTTGCCAAGCCCAAACCAATAGGTACGCGAGAGCAACTATTCGGCGTAGCCCTGCGGAGGCGTGTATAATCGCTACCTCCTGTCCGTAAGGCATTTTCAAGGTTGGGTAACGCTTGGGGTCGTCGATAGCGATTTTGCGAAGTTCCCCCACCTCAATGAGGTCTCCGGGAGAAGGTGAGAGGACGCGAAGCACACTTTGCAGTTGGTCGAAATAGGTTGTATCTTTGGAACTCTGCCACAACGCCCAGTCGCGAATAAGCCCTTCACACCTTCCATTTCCATCCCACACCTCTTTAGGGGCAAAGTGGTAGACTACAGGCTCCGCTACTTTGCGATTACGTTCTGACTCCCATACAGAGAAGCCACCATCCACTTGGGCATATATCACAGGTTTGTTTGATACAAAACGTTTTCTATGGAAGTTAATCCATCGACCATCGGCTCTATCAAAGTCACGAATATCTTGTATATCATCAAAACGATATGTAATCTTCCCCTCCGCAGGAGGCTGGTGCGGTACTATCTTCTCCCTTGCCCACGTTCGCGTAAATGCCCACCAAGCCACATCCAGCAGAAACGTTTTACCAAGCCCGTTATCCCCCGTGATGATATTGAGGCATGGCGAAAACTCCACCTCCATTTTAGGGGCAGGTCCCACATTCTCAAAACCTAAATGTTTCAGCATAGCCGGGCAGTCTCCTTGATGTTCACTCACTCAGAGCAGTTTCGAGAGGTGGTATATCGTACCCCGAAATAAGGCGCGGTGGTACAAAAAGGAGGGCTTTCCCTGCGTAAAAGGCAGGACATTCCCCAAAAGTGTGGTATCCTTATTTCACACCTGCGGATTTAAGGAGTACCTTCAATTTGTATTGCGGAGTTATCGAGCGTTACCGCGAACGGCTTCCCGTCTCGGTGGATACCCCTGTCGTCTCTCTGAATGAGGGTGCGACTCCCCTCATTGCCCTGCCCCGCCTCGCTACTCAGATTAGCCCCTATCTCACCCTCTACGCAAAACTAGAGGGCTTGAACCCCACCGGCTCCTTTAAGGATAGAGGCATGACGATGGCGGTGACAAAAGCGAAAGAGGCAGACCAGACTACCGTAATGTGCGCCTCCACCGGAAACACCTCCGCCGCCGCCGCCGCCTACGCTGCCCGTGCGGGTATGGGGTGCTACGTACTGATTCCCGACGGAAAAATTGCGCTAGGGAAGATGTCGCAAGCGTTGATTCATGGTGCAAAGGTGCTTGCCATTAAGGGGAACTTCGACGATGCTCTCCGCCTCGTGCGTGAGATTTGTGCCACCCACCCCATCGCCCTCGTCAATTCGGTGAACCCCTATCGGCTAGAAGGGCAAAAGACAGCGGCGTTTGAGGTAGTCGATGAACTCGGAGACAGCCCCGATATTCACGCTCTCCCGGTAGGAAACGCGGGGAACATCACTGCCTACTGGAAGGGCTACCGTGAGTACTTCCAAGACAAAAAGTGTGCCAAACTCCCCCGAATGATAGGCTTTCAGGCGGAGAACGCCGCCCCCCTCGTGCATGGCAAACCGATTCCTTATCCCGACACCATCGCTACCGCCATTCGCATAGGCAACCCCGCAAGTTGGGAGGGAGCCACTAATGCTCGCGACGAATCGTGCGGCTCTATCACGGCGGTATCAGATGCCGAGATACTGGTGGGGTATCAGCAGTTGGCGCAGTTGGAGGGGCTTTTTGTGGAGCCAGCGAGTTCCATCTCCATCGCCGGGCTAAAAAAACTAGCACAACAGAACTTCTTTACACAGCCTGTTACGGTGGTTATCACTCTCACGGGGCACGGCTTAAAAGATCCAGATACCGCCATTCATCACGTCGAGAATACGCTGATTACCGTCTCAGCGGAGCGGGATGCCGTACTCAAAGCAATCGGATATTAGCAGAAATCCCTGCTCATTCTCCCCTCTACCAGTGTAGGAGAGACCAAGAGAAGAGACGAGGGAGCCACAGGGGAGTAACGACACTCCCCCTTTTTTGACGCCGAGGAGAACGAAGAATGTTACCTGCACCCGTGCGAAAGTACTTGCTTATCAGTTTGGCAAGTTCCCCTGAAGTTCTGGAAGCACTTACTGAAGGGCTTTCCGCTAACGACCCCCAATGGGATGTGCGCCCCTATTCAGACCGTTTTACCCTACGCGAAGTGGTCGCGCACCTCGCCGACTGGGAACCCATTCACCTTGAGCGTATTCAGCGTATCCTTGCGGAAGACGAACCCACCCTACCCGACATCGACGAAGAGCAGATAGCCATAGAACACGACTACGCAAGCCAAGACCCCATCGAGAACCTAAAGCGTTTTCGGGAAGGGCGCAAAGCGGTAGCAGATGTACTCA
The DNA here is from genome assembly GCA_900299305.1 of bacterium. GTDB lineage: Bacteria > Armatimonadota > Chthonomonadetes > Chthonomonadales > Chthonomonadaceae > CAIJLM01. The sequence continues at coordinate 3,526 of OMJJ01000314.1, forward strand.
AATCGCTCTCTGCCGAGCAACTGAACCGCACCGCGATACGCCCCCCAAGTATCGGGCGCATCACCCTCGATAAATACGCAACACTGATTTGTGTACACGACGGCTACCACTTCCAACAGGTAGTAGAGTGGCGCAAAGCCTAGAGACCCAGAGGTAGCCACAGTGAGCGGAGTACGTGAAACCCACATCAACCTAACTCAGCTGATTCTGTTGCTACACAACCTACCGGGTGTGGGTGAGCAGACACTTACCCACATCCTCACTCACCGCGAAGCAAACGAACTAGCCCCCAAAGAGATTCTCGCCTATACCCCAAAGCAGTGGCAAGAGACTCTCAAAGTATCCGCAAAGACCACCCAACACTTTTTTCAGAACCAAGAGGCACTTCTCAAAAAAAGTCAAGAGCAGGAGAGAACGCGCCGCCTTAACGACATTCATCTGTTTGATATTGGTAGTGCCGCCTACCCCTCCTACCTAGAGGCTTATGACTCCTTTCCCCCACCCGTTGTCTATGCGCGTGGCAACCTCTCTTTACTGGAGCCCACCGTTACAAAACGTTTCGCTATTCTTGTCTCTAACAATCCCACACCCGCTATCCTCCAAAAACTAAACGAGATTACCGAGGCTCTCTGTCATGCGGGGGGCATAGTAGTAACGGGGCATGACCGCCTACCTTACAAACGTGCGGCTCTCGCCGCCCAACACGTCAACCGCCCCATTCTCTATGTGCTAGACCAAGGGTTACGCTGTGCGCTAGGCAAAAACTTCGATAAGGTGCTTTTCGCGGAGGCAAGCATCCAAGACGACTCCTTTAACACCGATGTCGATGTCGCGGTCTCGCACCTTCCATTCGATGTTCCCGCCATGCACAATCTACAACGCAGAGATAGAATGGTAACCAGTTTTGCCAATGTACTTATTGCCTTAGATGTGCGCCCCAATGGAGTCATGTTTTCGGAAGCGAAACGTGCCTTCGAGCAGAAACGCCGGCTCTTTGTCTCTACCGAGGGACGTGAGGGGAATCGTGTTCTGCTGGATATGGGGGCAACCGCCCTACCCACTGGGTCGGACTGGATACAGAAGGTTTTGGGATAGAGATAAGGATTTTTGAGGGAGAGTATGCACGCAGATTTTATCAATCAGGTTGTGCTAGGGGACTGTTGCGAAGTCCTTTCTTGAGGGTCGAACTCATTTTGGGGTAACTTATAGGTAGCCAACTCTCACAATAAAGAAAGAGGTACTATGCGATTAGGCTCCTACCATAACCATCTTGCGCGGATTTTAGGAAAGCCGAAGCAACTTCTCTCCGACCGTGAAATAGTTCACGCCTGTACTGAGGGGAGAAGCATCGCATGGAATGCCCTCATAGAGAGGTACGAGGGGCTGATATACAGTGTTACTCGCCGTATGGGGCTTTCGGAGCAGGATTCGGGGGATGTGTTTCAGGAGGTCTGTCTGATTTTACTGAATCACCTTCACGAACTACGCCATATCGAACGCTTGGGCGGCTGGCTCGTCACAACAACAAGGCGAGAAGTGCTACGTCTCCTGCGCCGCCGCCCTCTACTGAACGAGGCAGACCTTACCCCACTTTCAGAAGGCATGGAATCTCCTCTTGCTCTCCTTCCCGACCCCGATGGTACTCCTGAAGAGAGGCTTTTGGAGTTGGAACGAGGTCGTCTGGTTTCGCAAGGAATGGTAAACCTCTCTCCAGAGTGCCAACGCCTCCTAACACTGCTCTATGTTAACGACCCTCCTGCCACCTACCAAGAGGTAGCGGAGACTATTAAGCGTCCGATAGGTAGTATTGGTCCTTCGCGGGCGCGTTGCCTAAAAAATTTGCAAGAGATACTACAAAATTTGGGTTGGTAGTGTATTTTTAACACCTATAGCCTTCTCTCTAGTAACAAGGCTCGCACAATGGAGCCTAAAAAAACTCATTCTGGAGGCTGTATTTCAATGAAAAAGTGGCTGTTAGGTTGTGTAGGGTTGATGGGAATAGGTTTAGCAGGCTGTGGTAGCGGAAGCGGCTCTGTGGGTTCTGGCATAACAGGTGGTACACGCAGTGTAGGGGTGTATGTAACAGACGATATACGAACGGGTTATGATAAAGTGTGGGCAGAGGTGCATAAAATTGAGATGACCTCCTCTACCGGAGCAAGCACTGTTCTGTTTAACGACCCCAAAGGTAAGATTGTCGATTTGCGTAGCCTACACGACGCGCAAGGCTCACGCTTCCTCTTTCTATCTAATCAGAGTGTTCCTGCGGGAACCTATACCAGTATGAAGGTGACGGTAGGAAACAAAATGACGCTCTTTACTACCGGCGCAACGGTAGGGAAATCTGTCACCATGAACCCTGCTTTGCCTGTGGATGGACAAGGGAACACGCAGATTTCGGTGAACTTGCCCACTCCGGTAGTGGTAGACAGCAGTAGCGCAAAGGTTGTAGTAGACTTCGACCTCTCTAAGTTCGATATTTCGGGCGGGCAAGTGACTCCTGTGGTAAAGAAGGGAGACACTTCTACCATCGACAATCCGGCGCGACATGAGAACGAAGATATACGAGGGGTTGTCTCTGCTCTCTCTGGTACTGCTCCCGCGTTGCAGTTCACCCTCTCGCCGTCATCGGGAAACCCGCTTACCGTAACTCTGGATAGCGCAACCACTCTCTTTTTTCAGAGTGGTGCAACCAACCCCCTGCTTGCTAACGGGCAAAAGGTAGAGGTTCGTGGTATTGTAGACCCAACGACCAACACGCTCAAAGCCACAGAGGTGAAAATTGAAGATGCCTCTCAATCTGCCGAGTCTCATTCGGAGGTAAAAGGGCTTTCTGGTGATGCCAATTCAACTACCGGGACTTTTACCATAACGGTTGGTGAGGCAGAGGACTTCTTACCTGCTACGAGCAAGGTCACTGTGCTTACGAACGCGGCTACCGTCTTTCGAGCAGACAGCGGGGTAAAACTCTCTGCTACTGACTTCTTTTCTCGCTTATCGACCCCTGCCGTGGTTAAAGCGGAAGGAACTTATGATGCTGCGAGCAACACCCTTACTGCTACCGTGGTTAAGATACGGAAATCGGGAAACAACAGCAGTGAGGACGGTGGAAGCGGAAGTAACGGCGGGAATGGCGGCAACGGTGGAAATGGTAATGGTGGCGGTAGTAACGACGGGGGAAGTGGTCATCAGGGGCGCGAAGCAGAGGTTGCAGGAACCATCTCCAACTCTAGCGTAGCAAGTAGTAATCTACAACTGAACCCCGTTACCAAGTTTGAAGGGTTTAGTTTTGCAGGTGGAACCCTGAATGTGGTTACTACCGATACTACCGAGTTTCGCGGAGCGCAGGGCAAGGTGTCTGCCACTGACTTCTACGCAAGCCTGAGCAGTAGTACCAAAGTAGAGATAAAGGGGAGTTATAAGGATGGAACGTTGACGGCGGTTCGCATCCAAGTAGATAACTAAAACTACCTTACTTCTGTCGGCGCATAGCATATTTATGCTTTGCGCCGACCTTTACCCCCCACTGTTTTGCAATAGGGAAATGGATAGGGCATGAGATGAACAACGAGTGCGATATTTCTTACCAACAACGGGTAGATTACCACGACAAAAAACTGAATACAGAAGAGAGGGTGTGGCTAGAGCAACATATCGAGGCGGGGTGTATCCTCTGTAGAGACAGTATGGTACAGATAGCCCAGATAGTGGGAGCACTACACGCCTCCCAACTGTCTCATGCCCCCCAATCCGTACTCAATCGAGCCTACGCACTCTTTCGCCCCCACATGGCTACACAGAGCCTTGTACAACATATTGCCTCGCTTATCTTTGACAGCCGTACTAACCAACGCCTATCGTTTGTTCGGGGTGAGCAGAGCGAAGCAGTACAGAGGCTGTATGAGACAGACAGACACCGGATAGATTTGTGGGAAGAGCCTCAAACGGAGCAACGTTCCTATATTATAGGGCAAGTAGCACACAAGGAAGATGAAGAGACGATTGCTCCCATGCGCGTTATCGCCTATACCGAGACCGGAGATGGCATTGAGGCACGCTTGGATTCTGGAGAGTTTCATCTGCCTGCGCTCACCTCTGGAAGATACGATATTGAGGTACTGATAGGAGAGGGTGAGATTTTCCTAGCAGGTATTGTGGTAGGAGAATAGGCTTTGGAGACGCTTTCCGACCTACTCTCTCAAGCCTCTCGCCTCTTGCAGGAGGCTCCCGAAGAGAGCCTCCAGATAGCACAAAAAGCCCGCAATATGGCAGAGAGCGCACAGGAGAGGCTCTCTGCCTCTTTAGCAGGACGACTAGAAGGGCAGGCATTACGCCTTTTGGGGCGGCACGAGGAGGCTCTAACTGCGCTGCATGTTGCCTCAGAGAGTGCTGCTCTTGCCCAAGACGCGCTTTTAGAAAACCAGATACGCATAGGCTGTATCGATTCGCTCTGCGTAATAGGGCGAGAGGAAGAAGCACTAGAACTCGCGCAGATTCTGAAAGAGCGTTTTACTGCCCTATACTCTCCGGTAGATGTGGCGAAGGTATGGGTTAATATCGGAAATATCCACTATCGGCGAGACGAATACCCACAGGCACGCCTCTGCTTCGAGCAGGCTCTCCCCATCTTTGAGGAGGTTGGTGACACCCTCTCTTTTGGGCGGGTTCAGGCGAACCTTGCTAATATCCTCAGTTTGCAAAATCAGGTAGAAGAGGCACTGCAAAGGTTTACGTTGGCGCGTAAGGCGTTTATGGCGCAAGGGGTTACACCCTATGTTGCTATGCTAGACTCCAACGTAGGATTTTTGCGTTATATCTCTGGCGAACACAATGCCGCCCTGCATCTTATGGCACAAGCACGGCAAGAGTTTGTCCGCCGTAATATGGAGGTGGAGACGGCGAAGTGCGAAGCGGATATGGCAGATGTCTATCGAGACCTCAACCTCTTCCCCGAAGCCCTAGAGCGTTATCAGTGCGCTATCGCTCTTTTTGAACGCCTCTCACTCTCTTACGAACTGGCACGGGCAGAACATGGACACGCAGAAATCTTATTTGCCCTCGAAAGAGTGGAAGAGGCTTTTGCCGCACTAGAGAGGGCAGAACGAGGTTTTCTTCAACAGAAAAACAAGATACAGTTGGCGGGAATACTTATTACACGGGCTAGGTTTCTGCGCTATGTGGGTAATAACGAATCGGCGTGTCAGGTTGCTGGAAAGGCACTTCGCGCATTGCGAAAACAGAATCTAGGGGGGTGGGCGGCGGAAGCCGCGTACATAATTTATGACGTTCTATTAGAGGGTGGAGAGAACAAGGTTCGTGCCATGCAAACCGTCAAACGAACTGCGCTCCAGTATCATCGTCGTTGGCTGGCGAGCCGTGCTGAAAACGCTTTGGGAAACTATTTTACTCATAACCACTCGCTTGCCAAAGGAATAAAGCACCTAAGAAGTGCTGTAGAGATACTAGACGAGGCACGTACTACTCTCCCCTCCGAAGAGATGCACTCTGGCTATCTGAGGGGGAAACTCTATCTTTACGAAGACCTCATCTCTGCGCTGTTGGAGCGAGGAAGCAGAGGCGATATTATAGAGGCTTTGGAATGGACTGAACAGTCGAAGTCACGCCTTATGCTAGAGCGAATGAGAAACCCAGACCAAAAGCAGGAAGTAAACGATACGCTTCAACGCCTCCGCGCCAAACTGAACCGCGCCTACTTTCAAATTCACTCCCTCGAAGAAGATGCCCTTCATCGTCCCCTTCGCCCAGAAACCCCTCCACTGGAGAGCCTGAAATCGCTAGAGAAAGAGTACCGCTCTGCACTTAGAGAGCGGGATATGTTGGCGGGTTTCCCTACATCAGAGGCGGAAAAGCATGAAAACAAGACACTCTCTCAAGTTCAGTCTGCTCTCAAGCCAAATGAGACATTGATTGAGTATTTCGCACTTCATGGGGAGCTGTGCGCGTTTGTTATCACCTCTAAAAACGTGCGGGTAGAGCGTAATTTTGCCTCTTTACAGGAGATTGCCTACCTTGCACGCCGCCTACGCTATCACCTCCAACGCTGTGAGATTGTGGGCGCAACTCGCGCAAGTGAAATGGCTACACGCTCTATTTTACAAACGCTCTACGAGAAGGTGTTTAAGCCACTAGAAGAGGGCATAGTCTCGGATCACCTGATTATTGCGCCGCATGGGGTTCTGCATGGACTACCCTTCAGTGCCTTTTTTGATGGCGAGAGTTATCTCATTGATAAATACGAAACCCTCTATACACCAAGCGCGGCTATCTGGCTCTCTCATGTAGTTAGACCTGTTGATAGCACACCACGACACAAGCAGGTACTGCTAATGGGCATCTCTGCCCCCGGTATAGAGCAGGCGCAGGTAGAAGTAGAGGCATTGGGGCACCTGTTGCCCGATTCTCACCTCTTTCTTGGAGAGCAAGCCACTACACAAGCCTTTTTGCAGGAGGTAGAGAGTAGCCGCTGGATTCATATCGCCACCCACGCTCTTTTTCGTGCTGATAACCCTCTCTTTTCTGGGCTACTCTTTTCGGATGGCTGGCTTATGGCACACGACCTCTACCCTCTGCGCTTAAACTGTGAACTGGCGATGCTCTCCGCGTGTAGAACGGGAGTCTCTTGTGTGGAACCGGGAGACGAACTGTTCGGGCTGGTGCGCGGGTTTCTTACCGCAGGAGTGCGAACTCTGGGAGCCAGCCTCTGGTCTGCGGATGATAACACTACTGCACAGACTATGAGCCGATTTTATCAGGAGATGTTGGCTGGGAAATCTGGACTAGAGGCACTGCGTACTACGCAGAGAGCCATCCGTGAATCCTCACCGCACCCCTACTACTGGGCGAATTTTATACTGATAGGTTCTCGACTCTAGCCTCACCCGCTTTCGATTGAAAACACCTTTCCCGAAATTTTTGAAAAAAATCTGTACAATCGGTATTTTTTCGTTGCGCTACCTCCTCTATAAGACAGCAATGCCCCCAATCGGTTATTTGCCTACTTTTAGGTTGTGATGTGTGAATAACTTCACAATACAAAAGTGTAGGATGTGATAGAATAGAGCAGGAACCCCTTTCTGCTTACAAACGAAAGATTAACTACAGAGGGAGAGTGTGGTATGCAAAGTAGATGGTTACGGCTATTAGGTATTGGTGTACTGCTATCTGGTGTGTTTGGAGCGACTTCGGCGTATGCAGACGATCACGTAAAGGGGTATGTCCTAATGCGTGTAGACACAGATGTCGAAAACGAAGTTGAAAATGAGATAGATGGGGTCTGCAAAGACCATAAGTCCTCTGTTGCAGTACAGACTGCAAAGCAAGGGTTGGTCACACTTATCACCCCTAACGGCAAAAGTGACGACGATTTTGTGATAGAGCTACGCGGCGACAAACGGGTTCGATACGCAGAGTTAGATAAACTTCATAGTCTCCCGCTAGTATCAGGAAAGCCGTTCCACTTTCCTTTTGACCGCGGAAATAACTCAGGGAAGTACAACTCGCAAAACGCGAAAGCCCAAGTTAATCTAAGCTCCTCTCTTTCAAAAACGGGAGGCGCAGGAGTGCAGGTGGCTGTTTTGGATACAGGTATAACCTTTAGCCACCCCGTTTTGAAGGGAGTTGCTCTTGCAGGTGCAAACTTTGTGAGCCAATCTCTGACCCCCAAGGATATTGCAGATACGCCCGCCTCGCTTGCAGTAGGACACGGTACGATGGTATCGGGAGTTGTCGCTCTTATCGCCCCAAAAGCCAAAATCCTACCCGTTCGTGTTCTTAACGCCGACGGCACTGGCTCTACCATGAGCATTATTCAGGGAATAGAGTACGCCATACAGCAAGGTGCTCAGGTTATCAATATGAGTTTTGGCACAAACCTCTCTTCAGACATAATGGATGAGGTTTTGGAAGAGGCTGCGGATAAAGGTGTGATACTGGTAGCCGCGGCAGGTAATGAAGCCTCTGATAAACTACTCTACCCTGCCTCCCACTCTGCTACGCTCTCGGTAGGTTCGGTGGATGCCAGTAACAAAAAGTCCGTATTCTCCAACTACAACAAGAAACTGATTCTGCTCGCTCCGGGCGAAAATATCCAGAGTGCTTTCTCGGATGGGGCATACGCTGGCGGCTCTGGTACGTCCTTCTCTACGCCGTTTGTGAGCGCATTGGCGGCTCTGCTACTGTCCAAGTACCCCAATAAGCCTATTGACTGGATAAAAGACCAGATACGAGAATCTGCAAAACCGCTCGATAAGTCTAATCCTAATTACAAGGGTAAGTTAGGACGCGGGCTGATTGACATTCAGAATGCGATGTCGGGCAACCACTAACCGCTCTTTGGGTAACTTTTGAGGCTCTCCTTTCACCCGAAAGGAGAGCCTTTTGCTTTTAGAGTTTTTGTAAAATCTTTTGTAATCGTGTATTTATCTTCTTCTTGCTCTCCTCTTATAGATAGCAAGACCAAAATAGAGACTTAAATATGAAGTAGTCTTTTGGTCTTAAAACCAAAGCCGACACTCGGCGAGGTCGCTCCATTCTTGCAGATGGAACACGTTTCAAAATCTATCAAAATAGGGAGAATCTACCATGATTACAGGTAAACCTGAGTTTGCTTTGACGGCACAAAAGGAAAAGCGTGCCGTTCGCGTAAAGTATTCAAAAAATCGGTCTATAAAGAGTAAATGGATGCTCGCCTCTTGCACCCTCCTCCTCTCTTCAGTGCTGATGTTTGGTGCGTCGGAGTTCGCACGCGCCACTGCATACGGCTCTATCAATAACTTCGACTGTGTGAACGATACAGGCGTTGAGGCGCATGGTTTCGACATAGAGTTGGATGATATTCGGAGTAAGGACATCACCTACACCTTTGACTACAACCACTACGGGGTTCCCAAGATAACCGAAGACCTTACCGACCCACTTCACCCTAAAGTTTTGGTACGGTATGCCAGTGCGAAAAACCCAAACGGCACATGGTCGGCATACACGGCGATTCCTTCCGCGCCTATTGCCCCTACCATGGGACACCAGTTCACCAACCCCTCTATAAATTTCGGGGGAGAGCATTTCGGAGTGGGATTTAGTAAGGTTCCTTCAGCGGTAAAGTATAACTGGCTCATAGATGATGGGCGCGGTAATCTGGCACATGGTGCACCTGTACAGGTATCTACACCGACATTCACCTATGTAGCACCGGCAGTTGCGGCTCCTGCTCAGATTGTAGCAAAAGTTGTGCCTCCTCCTCCCCCTGTGGCACCTCCTTTGCGCTTTGGTGAGGCAACTTGGGTAAAAGACATTAAGACGACGACCCACAACGCAAAAAAGGTGAAACTGGTAGACCTCGTGGGGGATGACCCCGGTAAGCCACAACCTTGGGCAAATGGAGAACCCGCCGAAGTAGAGACCGAATGGCGTATTCTTCAAACCGAGTTTGCCGCCAACAAGGGCGGTAAGAATGGCGAACTCAAGGGTGCCGCTCAAGATTTGCCAAACGGGAATGAAGTTGTAACCCGCCGCTACGAGTTCTACAAATATATTGGACCCATCGACGCGGAATCGGGAGAGGCGATGGGGGATGCCGTTGGAAAGGCAGACCCTGATGGGATTCACTTCTATGGGATAGGTGTGGTTACATTCAACGACCATTTAGACCCTTTCACGGGTGAGTGGGTTACGAAGACGGTAGACCTTTCAAAAGTTTGGGTGGTGGGTTCCTTCTTTGGAGCGCAGATGGCAGGGGTAGATGTGGCACCGAACTTGGGCTTGATAGACCACATACAAGACGGAGAGGTCAATGTTCCCTACGCAGAGAGGTCTGTTGTGATTGCGGGCGGAGCCGCGTTTCAGGCGACCATTAAGACAGGGCTTCTTCCCGATGGTCTCACCTTGAACAAGTTGACGGGTGTGCTTTCGGGCGCACCGACAAAGGCAGGAACCTTCGCATTTACGGTGCAGGCATTTGATACTACGGGGGCATTGATTACGAAGGACTACATCGTAAATGTCACCGATGGCGGCGCACAGCCCATCTTTACTCTCGCGTTTGGCGTGCCTACCATTATTGGCGGACAGCAGGGGCAGGGAGTAGTGACCCTGAGTTCTCCCGCTACGGCAGATACTACTGTGTCTCTGTCTTCTTCTAAGACCAGTGCCGCGAAAGTTCCGGCGAATGTGAAAGTGTTGAGAGGCAGCTCCTCTGCGAACTTTCTCGTAAATACCAGTGTGGTCTCTACGAAGGCAATCGTGACTATCACTGGCAAATTGAGCGGCGTAGCACAGAGCGCAGCAGTGACGGTTCTACCTATTCAACTGACCACGTTTACTTTGGCGAAGACCTCTGCTTTGGGAGGTACACAGGTTTCCGCTACGGTGTCGTTGAACTCTGCCGCCGTGGTAGACACTGCGGTAACGTTTACCTCGTCGGATGTATCTGTAGCCGTTCCTGCTAGTGTGACGATACCCAAGGGGGGGCTAATCGCAACGGTTAATCTGAATACCTCGCCAGTAGCGGTAGCAACAACGGCAAACCTTACGGCAAAATCGGGTGCTATCACCTTGAAAAAGACGCTCAAGGTTACGCCTCCGACGCTCTCTACCTTTACGCTGTCGCCGACGATGGTAAAGGGCGGTGCAACCTCTACTGGAGCGGTAACGCTTACGGGGGCGGCTCCGACAGGTGGGTATACTCTTACGATTACGAGTGGCTTACCGATAGCAACGGTTCCTGCCAGCATAACCGTACCCGCAGGAGCGACTACAGCGACCTTTACGATAAACACTTCGGTAGTTGCCACGACGAGTATTGTAAAGATAACCGTAGGCACGAAGTCCGCAAATCTGAAAATCACACCCTAAGAAACATTGGGTAAGTTAGCGTAGAGGCGATTGCGAGATAGGATGCTCGCAATCGCCTCTATTTTGTTTGCCTACATATCGGGGGTAGGGAGGTCTGGTATAACGGAAGGTGGAAGCATTTCATGCTTGGGGCGTATGAGTTCTAAGAGTTTGGTTCGCGTATCGGAAGGATTTGGTCGGCTTTGATATGAGAAAGAGTTTGAACTTTGCCGGATAACCAATGAATTTCTAGGGCGTCTACCTGCTCTATCCTTCCAAGACCAAAATGGACGCGCGGATCACTGTCTCCTGCGTAGCTCTCTCCCCCTGCTAAAACCCGCATCTGTCGTTTACCTGCGATAGTTGCAATACACTGCACGCCCACTGGAGTAGTACAACCTTGCCTATTGGTGAGTTGAAGCGTTAGCCAATGTTGTGGTGTGGAATCGTTGTGTAGCAAGGTGGGGCGGTCATCCGATGCTGTAACCAGAATGTCTATGCGTCCATCATTGTCAAAGTCGGCAAAATAGGCTCCACGATGCACTCGAACATCGTCTGAGGGAAGCGATTGTGGAGCATTATGAAAAATATGATTCTCGCCGTTCAACAAAAGTAGATTTGCCTGCTTCCACGAGGAAGCCCCATTAGCGGCTTTTGCATAGGGACTAACATGTCCATTCGCACAAAATATATCTAATACCCCTCTATTTTGTGAGTCAAAAAAGCCTGTGCCAAATCCCAAATAGGGTGTCGTCGCCTCTGCAATTCCTGTCTCACCACTTACATTCAAGAAGTAGTGCCCTTCATTCCTATAGAGGGCGTAGGGTTCATTTTGAAAGGTTGTCACAAGTATGTCTAGGTCACCATCTTCATCAAAATCCCCTACCGTAACCCCCATATTTGCCTGTTCGGTGCCTGTGATTCCGAAAGCAACGCCTTGGATCATACTCATCTCTTCAAAGGTTCCATCCCCTTTATTATGAAGCAGAGAGTTGGGTCCTAAATCATTGGCAACAAAGAGGTCTAACTTACCATCTCCATCAAAATCTGCTGCAGCTACTCCCAAAGACCGACGATGCTCCAAAGCAACCCCTGCACGCTGAGTAATCTCGCTAAAGGTTCCGTTGCCGTTGTTATGATACAATACGTTGGTAGATGCCGTGTAGGTATTAGGAGAGCAGACATCAGGTTCCCCATGCGGACCTCTACATTGAATATCGGAATCGACTTTCCATTCACAATAGCGCAAGACAAAAAGGTCTAACCTACCATCCCCATCGGCATCAAACCAGACCGCTCCTGTAGAGAAACCTTTCAGCCCCGTTCCCGACTTTAATGTAATATCTTCAAACGTACCATCTCCGCGATTATGATAAAGGGTATTCTTTCCATAACAACAGACATAGATATCGGTGTGTCCATCGTTATCAAAATCTCCTGCCGCGGCGGCAATTCCATAATCGGTATCGGTATTGCCAAACGCATTTGGCGAAAGAACAAAGTGCCCATGCTTGTCGTTGAGATAGAGCCTTTGATGTTGCCGAGGGACTCCCTTCTGTTCACAAATACCAAGAGGTTTGGGCTGTGGAAAATAGATATCCATATAGCCATCCCCGTTGGCATCCAATACGGTGGCTCCTGCCGCAACCTGCTCGACAAAGTAGCGTTGCCCACAACCTCCATGACTCTGCTGAAAGGCAAGCCCACTTTCACGCGTCTTATCTGAAAAAGAAGCAATAGGAGTTAGAGGGGTATTGATAGTAGACGGACTCGTGTTCGAGTTTGAGGAAGGCTTAGGATGACACCCCCAAATCACGCTACTTAGTAGTAGCCAGGCAATCCCTAACAGAATACGTCTCATTATGGTACGGCTCCTAACGCCTTAATGCCCTCTAATGCACGTTGATTTTTTTGCTCAAGTTGCAATACCATAAGATACTGGTCTCGCGAAGGACCGCGCATTCCCAGGTCACGGTATCTATCCGCAAGGATAAGGTGTAAGCCAACACTTTCAGGGTGTAACGCGCTCAGGTTTTGGAACTGTTTCAGTTGTTGGGCATCTCGAACTAAGTCTTGTGCAATTTGTGATGCCTCTTTGGCTCTCTTTGGTCTGCCAAGGCGGTTATATATGAGTGCCAACTGTTGGTATGGGTAGGCACGATTTGGGTTGAGCGTGGCAGACTGCTCGAAAAGTTTTCTCGCCTCCTCTAAGCGATTTGCCCGAAGGCACGCAACTCCATATCTTTCCAAAAACCGCCCTGTTTTTGGGGAGAGTTGTACGGCTTTCTCAAACATTTGTAGGGCTAAAGGGAGCGCATTCGTCTCTTTGCTTTGCTGAAGCATCTGCCCCATCATGTCATAGAGTGCTGCTTCATTTGGAAATTTTTTCAAACCCTCTTCAAGCACTTTACGCCCTGTTGTCCGATCTCCCGAAGCAATATAGGAACCCGCCAGAGAGAACGTCACCGATGCTCTGTCGGGTAGAAGGGTTTGCGCTTGAGTATAGTAGGAGATGGCACTATGATAGTCACGCTGGGTGAGGCAAAGCCTCCCCAATCGGTAGGTTATCTCTCCTTTTTGGTTCCAGTTAGATAAGATACTCTCCAACTCATGGCGAGCCTCTGCCAGTTGCAACTTAAACTCGGAGCGATTAGGAAATTGGAGTGCCGCCTCCATCAAGGCAGTTCCCAATACAGCGTGGTGTGCCGAATTGTTAGGGGAGAGGCGCACCGCATTACGAGCCGCATCGGAGGCTTCGAGGTAGCGTTTTTCATGAAATAAGGCTCCTGCCAAACCTGCCCACGCTTCATCACTGTTTTTCCATTTTTGGGTGATGGTACGGTATGTAGTTTCAGCCGCAAGGAGGTTCTTTTCAGAAAAATCAAGAGAAGCTAATGCGAGCAGTGCTTTGGGGCTTTTCGGCTCCAAGGTTATTATCTCTAGGAGTTGCTTGCGTGCCTCTTTCCAATCCTGATTAGTTTGGTAGGCTTCTACCAAATCCCAATGCCGTTGAGGGTCTTTGGGTGCCTGTTGTACAGCACGGATAAGCAAGGAGATGTCGGTTTTTGAGGATGATGTTGTCGGTTGGGAAACTGGGGAGGGTTTCGTTGGGGAAGGAGGGGCAACGGTCGGATTAGCCTTGTGCTGTTGGTTTCTCACTAACAGCACAAGGCTAACAAATAAGCTGCCAAAGACCATCAAGATAGCGATACGCTTAGATTGCATATGTCCAGAATTCTCACCCTCTGATGAGTATATACGACTACCTTGGGTACGTCAAAGCAGTCATCAGGAACTCATTGCAAAGTATCCAGAGAAAAACTTTGCCGAGAACAGTTCCTCAAAAGAAACTTCACAGGCTACTTTGTACTCGTGGCTCCTCCTGCTTGTGAGCCTCCTCCCCGACGGGCTCCCATCTCAGCCGCTTTCTGTTCGTACTTAGAGCGTACCTCTGCTCCTTCTTTCTCTTCTACGGCTTTACTTCCTCCACACCCGATGTGAATCAACAGAACCGCTGTAGCAAGTGCTATGCGTAGTAGCAATCGGGCATGAGGTGGTGAAATTCGTTTCCTCATAGTATACTCCTCCAAAAGACATACAGGCATCTGTCCTCAACAAAGACAAATGCCTGTATCCACAGAATCTATTTTAGTGGCTCGCTACAGTCATCTTGAACAGTCCAGTTGCAAGGTTTGCTAGAGCCGGAACGTGCCCATTTCGCATGTCCGTCCGCATAGACCGCATTGAAGCCTAAAGCGTGTCGCTCATACTGCTTGCGAACCCATGGGTCAGGATTGAAATCAAAGAACCAGTCTGCCCAAAGCTCGCCCATATCCGAATCCACTATCCAGATAGAGCCTGCGGGGTCAGCAATTACAGAATCGGCAATGCCATGTCCCACCTGCACAATAGCACCAAGGCTATTGTAGTGCGGGTCTCGGAAGCCATGATGGCTACCGTAGTTCGTGTTCCATAGAGGACCGAAAGTACCCCAATCCTCAACTGTATTCACCCCGTAACTCATCTTTTTGACCTTTTTCCCCCCCTCATCATACCATTGATTACGAGGTGCCGCCCAATCTTGCGTCCAAGAGTGCGTCGGGCAGATGGCTATCTGGCGGCTTTTCACATAGGGTTGTAAAAGGTCATCCCACCAGTCAATGTCGTTGTCAAAAGAGGGGCGTACATAGTGGAATGGGGGTACAAAGTTGTCATCATAGTCCTGAGTATACATACGTGCAGCAGTTCCCCACTGTTTAAGGTTACTCAGACAACTCGCACCTCGCGCTTTGTCACGTGCTTGCGCGAACACAGGGAAGAGAATGGCTGCCAGTATTGCAATAATTGCAATAACGACGAGCAATTCGATAAGAGTGAAGCCTCGTTTTTGATACATACGAAGTTCCTTTCTGGTGCTAATAGGCACTCTTCTAGTAATACAGTCACACACAGTTAAGTTGAGTTGCCTGTAACGAACTCAACTGGTAACACTTTGAGAGGTAAGACTTCTACACCATCCACCATTGCGACCAGGTTATGGATTGCTTGTTGTGCTACCTCCCGCCACGGAACTCGGACAGTGGTCAATTGAAGGAGACTGGTAGAGGAGGAGATACCATCAAATCCGATAATCCCAAAATCTTTGGGGACAGAGACTCCTTCGCGATGACAGGTAGCCCAGATGCGATATGCCGTCAGGTCATCCCACGCCACCAGAGCAGTCCAACGTCGCTCTGTAGGTAATTGACGCCAATGCTCTAAGAGTTCTTTCTCTTTGCCAATCTTAACCACATCCCAATTATCCACGATAATACCGTGTCTCTGTGCCTCTTTGAAAAAGATGTCTTGCCGTTGGTGGACAGAAGAGGCTTCCATGATTTGTGAGCAATAGAGAACACGTTTGTGTCCCTCTTGTGCAAGAAATTCAACAATTTTTCTTGACCCACTAACATCGTCCCCAACCACAGAAGGTATCTGAGGTAGAGCATCTACAATGGCAACAACTGGAATAGAGGAGGCACAGAGTCGCTCCACAAGAGGAGTGTTTTTGGGGCCATAGTAGACAAGTCCATCGCTACGTCCATTCGTAAGACTAGTATAGATGGCCTCTTCTTCATCTATCGGGCTTATGCTATGCAAAAGTAAGTCCTTTTGACAAGCACCACACCCTTCTTGAAGCCCTACAATAATTTCTGAAAGCCAAGGGTCGGACGCAGAGATGCCGATGTGTCCAACATAGAAGCCAATAATATTGGTAAAGCGACGTCGCAATGAACGCGCAAGCTCATTGGGTCTATAACCAAGTCGTTGTGCGGCTTCTGTTACTCGCGATTGAGTGTTTTTTGATATTCTTAGGTTGTCGGCTTTACCTGAAAGTACGGCAGAAACGGTCATTTTGCTGATACCCAAGTCCTTCGCTATGTCTTGTAGCGTGACAACTCTATTCAAAAAGAACCTCCATCGGTATTGGCTTTAACGATACAGCATAGCTTAAATGACCCCTGTGTGTCAACGGTAGCTTGAAAAAACTTGTAAGTAACTACAGGCAAACGTGAATTATATTACAATGATGGGTTTGGGAAACAAGAGTTTCTCTAGAGCTACATTAGCCGCGTCTATCTCCAACGGCAATACACAGATTGAGGGGATTTTGAATGGAACTACGCCAGTAGTCTATGGGCAAGCCTTACCAGAGGTCGCACATCAATGTAGAGAATCAGAAGCACGCTGGCAGGAGTTGGGTTTCATGATATGCTGCTATGGCAGGGGCGGGTCTGGGGGCATACACGAGCCTATTAAGGGAAATCGGTGAGCAACGAGAGGCGATTGAAAAGCGGATAAGTCAATCCGAAGGGCAACTGAAACGCGACAGGGTATCCCCTACTGATGAAGCGGCTTTACTGGTTGCGGTGATGCAAGATATACAAGAAGCCCTGTTCGCCGACGAATTAACTTCTGCGGAGAGGCGAAACTGTCTGCAACGAATCGTGGAGCAGGTTACTCCGAATGAGAGTGAAGAGGGCGATTTTGGGGTAACCATTCGCCTAAAACCCCCTCTCTCCAGCCTCTCAAAAAGTTTAACCCCTCAAATTGTTTCGATTATCTCGATGTTGGCACGCGGTACAGTCACTTCACGTCCGTCGGCGAGTTTAGTTTGTAGTACACGTACCCACGTCTCCGATTCTACCTGTACCAGTTCGGAGGGGAGTGCGGTAACGGTGCCTAGTATCCCGAAGTAGGGTTCACGAATGACACGAATCGGTGTACCGATATTCAGTTGTCCGCTTTGAGCATTAGATGCCTCGATGGGAGTAGCGTTTTTTAAGGGGACAATCACTTCGGGGCGAATAACACCAGCGCGAATCTGCGTCGCGCCATTGATAGAAGCAACCTGCCCTTGTAGCGATTTCAGCAGTTGGAAGGTACGCTCCGCCATATTGATAGTTCCGAAGCCCTCCGTTACTATGAGGGTGAAGGGAATGGCTTCGTGTCCGGTTATCGCGACCCCAATATCGTAGCCGGGAGAATTCAAGGCAACCGCAAGATAGTCCATGAGGTCTCTATCTACCACTCCACCTACCACAATCCCAAGCACTCCACACTCTGCCGCTTTGCGTAACCCCGCCCCCGATATGTTCGAGCCGCCGATGATGATTTTGCCTTTGTGGGAGGGGGTGATATTGGTGTCGGTAATGGGGTCGGCGTGGCTATTGGTAACCGTTACCAGTTCTGCTTGCCGCTCACCACCTACCCCAAAGATACCCTGCACCAATGCACCTTCACAGGTAACAACCACGCCCTCACCCGCGATTACTCTGCTGATAGTACCCTCTACATAGGCATCTTTTTCAATGGGAGTAGCGGCTTGCCGAATACCGACGTGACCCGTGGTGGAGGAGACGAGTTCTACCGTACCCGTAACAGGAGAGCGCACTTCCGAGCGGAAAAAGCGTCCCAAAAGCCCTTTGGTCTCGCCAAGCAGGTCGTTTTGCGAAACCTTGTCACCTATCTTGACCTTGAGTAGACCCACAACATCCGTAGGTTCTACACCCAGTTTTTCTGCTACCTTCACCGTCTGCATAATTCCGGGTATCTCAGTACGTGCGACTACCGTTCCCGAAGAAACGGTGTCGCCCTGCTTTACAAGCACATCGCCCTTGAGGGGCAGACGGCGTACCTTCTCGATGGTAGTGTGTGCGCTAACTCTTAGTCCGGGGGTGTATGCAGTTCCCAAAGGCTTGCTTCTCCTCTTCTAACAGATGTTTACGGGCTGGTTTGAAAATCTTGTTTGGTGCGCTGTTCGATGCGCCCACTGGCGAGTACCACCAACGAAGTCGCCCCTTTGGGGTCGCTGGTAAAGTGTGGAAAGTCGAGGTGCTTCCCCAGTTTATCCGCCTCCATCCCTTTTTGGCGAGGAAGCAAGGCGTGTTCGTTCAGTTTTGCACCCACCTTTTCCACCAGTAGTACCAGTTCGTTGGGTGCCATATCTTTTTGCCTATCGTCTTTGTTGGTAGGTTCTAGGTTGTACCCTGCCGCCGCCTCGTTGTACACATAGCCGATGTCTTCACCATCACCGGGTCCTCTCAGGTACGACATGGCACCACCGGGAGTATTCGGGGGGGCATGGAGGTAGCCCGCCGCGAGCTCTGCCCATCGTTCAGAGGGAGGAAGGCGACCATCCCAGTCTTGTGCATAAGTCGCAAGGGCTTTGTATAGATTAAGCAGGTTGTTTCTGCCGATAGTGATGTCGCGTTGAGACTTAAAGTTCAGATAGACACGGTATCCCACCGGCAAAAAGATAAGAACTAACATCAACACGAAAGCGTAACTAAGGCGTGTCAGGAGGCGTTGGTCTAGCCTCAATGTCGCTTTTTTACTGGGGCGTTCCGGTGACGGGTCGGTTACGTCGCTCATACGTGCTTCCTTCCATGATGTGAGGGGCGGGTGCAACGTGCCGTGTAGTAGTACATCAGCACACCAGATAGCCCCTCCACATCCATAAATTCGGTAAGCATTTTGTGGAACTCTGGCTTGGAGTAGCGGTAGTAGTAGATGCCCGTGCGATGCTCCCCCTCTTTTTTATCGAAGAGGCGCGTATAGAGCGAATGTTTGTAGGCAGAGATAACGATGGTCGCTTTGGGCTGGGAGGTACGTGCCATTTCGGAGACCATCATCCCGCGCCCCTTAGCGGTAGGAACGTGCTCCAGTACACCACACGAGACTGCCACCGTAAAAATCTCGCTCTCTAGGGGCATGGCGCAGTTATCTGCCTGTATCAGATCGACGTTGGTAATCCCCTCTGCCTCCAACTTTCTACGGCATCGTTTTAGCGATTCGATAGAGAAGTCTACCGCGATAACGCTCTTACATTTGGGGGCAAACACACGGGTCATTCGCCCCGTTCCACAACCTGCCTCTAGTAATACGTCGGTTGGGCGCAGTTTCATTTGCCCAAGCGTGTACGGAATCTCCACTTTTCCAAAAAGGCGGAGGTTTTTCATCTTGTCGTAGTCATCTGCCTCGTTGTCTCTCGCCGCCATTTCGCTCTTTTTCTGCCGAATCTCCGCCTCAATTTCGGGGGTTATCTGCTGGTCGTGGAGTTCTTTTGGCATCATACGGGTAATGCCGTCCTCTATGGGGAAGTGTGAGCCGCACCCCGCACAGTGGATAAACCCCGTAAGAGTACGTCCTTGCTTTTCGGTAAGGGTCTCTAGTTCTAGGGGGTTGGGGCAACGGTTGGGGCAACGTAGTAGTGGAAAAGTTTCCTGTCTCATGGTAGCGGCAGACTGCGGCTCCTATTCTGCGGTGGGAATGTTCATGGCGTGGAGCCACTCTTTTAGTTTGGCAATACGTGCCGTGTCGTCGGCAGGTAGTACGATAGAACGCCCCCGTGTGTCGATAATGATACCCGACACACCGCCCTGCACCTTTTGGCGTATCTCTTTGCCCTTACCTGCACCCAAGTCGAAGTTACGGGTGGGGGTAACGGTGATGTCGGCACTCTCTGGCTCTCCGTCATTGCCATTTTTGAACCCAAGTGGGTAGACCTTAATGGCTCCGAACGGAATACTCTCCGTCTTACCCTGAAACTCTACGGTAACGCACGGCTCTCCCTCTTTGCCTGTGCCTACAGGGGCGATACAGGTTCCTAAATAGATAAGGCAGTCGCGCTCGAAGACCTGTGTGGCGGCGGCGGGGTGTACCATTGAGAGGACACCGAGTTGGGGCATCATAAAGATAGAGTCGACGGTGAGGAGGGTAACGCCTTCGGGTTGGTAGGCATCCATCATCATCAGGGCAGACTGTTCACGGCGGGGCGCATGAGAGAGAACCCCACCCGACCCCACAATCATGTCCAAAGACATCATATCTACAAGGGTTTTACCCGTCCCTTGTGTGTCGAAGATGTTTCCGATGTTCTTCTCGGTAGCCACACCTGTAAGCCCACGCGCTAACGACTTGTGATGCTCAAAAGCGAGGCGCAGTGCTTCACGGCTAACGGCTTGCTCTATCTGCAAATCCATAAGGCGTTGGGGGATGGTGGTAGGGCGAATCATCTTGTTGCGGAGTTGGTTTCGCAAATCGGCATCAGAGGTGTGGAAGGGTAGCCACCGTTTGATGTTCTCTACCTTCGCTTCGGTGAGGACGTTACAGATAGAGTAGGACATTCCGAGGTTCGCCGATACGGTACGGTTGAAGATGCTTTTGAAGACCGAGAAAACGTCGGTAGTCGCGCCGCCAATGTCTACTCCCAGAACATTGATACTGCGCTGTTCGGCTATCGCTTGCATAATTTTGCCTACCGCGTTGGGGGTAGACATGATGTCGGCACTCGTCCAAGTGGTAAGCTTGCCATAGCCGGGAGCCTGTTGCATTACGTGTTCTAGGAAGAGGTCGTGAATGGCTTCACGGGCAGGGAGTAGGTTCTCTCTGTCCATCGTGGGGCGTAGGTTATCTACCTGCCGCAGAGCCACTTTACTACCGATAAGCTCCTCTACCTGTGCAAACGCCTGTTTGTTTCCCGCGTAGATAACAGGGAGTTTTAGCCCAATACCGAGGCGTGGGGTAGGGTCGGCAGAGACGAGCATCTCGGACATCTCTACGAGGTGCGAAACGGTTCCGCCGTCGGTTCCTCCCGACATAAGTATCATGTCGGGGCGTAACTGGCGTAGCCGCTCCACGCGCTCATGCTCTTTGCGGTTGTCATCTACGGCGATAACGTCGATGATAATTGCTCCCGCACCTAGCGCGGCGCGTTGTGCGCTTTCGGCACTCATCTTCATTACGACCCCAGAGACCGTCATCTGCAAGCCGCCACCTGCGCTAGAGGTAGAGAGGTAGAGGTCTACTCCTGTCTTCTCATCTTGCGCGGGTGTTTGCGGTCTGCCTTCACCACCGATAAGCGATTTACCGCTGAGTTCTTCGATTTCGCGTACTGCGTTCACCACACCCACCGTTACATCATCGAATGGGGCTTCTACCGTAGTGGGAGCCTCTCCGCGCACCACAAGGCGGTACTCGCCTGTAGGCTGTTGTTCGATAAGAATGGCTTTGGTGGTGGTGCTTCCGCAGTCGGTAGCGAGAATAGAACGGGCGCGGGTAGCGTCTTTTAGTACGGGATTTTCGCTCATAGCGTTGGGTGTCTCTCCAGCAGTTGGGTTATGTGGGCGATTAACGGGTTAAATTATACCCGCGACAACCTCATTACGGAGTCTAGTTCGCCTTTTGTGCCGTAATCTCCTCCTAAATTGAGTAGTTACCGAAGCATTCAGTTTTTAGAAAATGCCGAAATGTGATTGGCTTCGAGAACGCACCGCAGTCTCACTTCATTTATGTTGCTGTGCCGCCAAAGCACCTTACCTTGGCTACTAAGGAGGTAGTTGGTTCCACCGGACATTGCACGGTAGGCATTGGAGACCTGCTCCTTACCGCCCCCGTCTTTCCCATCTAACCCCATCGGGTACGGTATCTGATATTTTACAAGAAAATCCTTTGCTTTCTCACGGCTGTCGGTAAGGTTAATGGCAACTACAGCAAGCCCCTTGTCCTTCAGTTTGTGTATTTCTTTGACTGTAGGGAGTTCTAGAACACAAGCACCGCACTCCGCAAAGGTAAAGTTAAGGAGTACGGCACGATTTGACTTAAGCAGATCTGCCAACGAGAGGGGGGAACCGGTTGGGGTCTTTAGGTCGAATAGGGGGGCTGTTGCGCCTACCGGAAGAAAGTCATGGTATGGGTTTTCCTTATCCGTAGTGATATGCACCGTCGCTGGAGGCGTGTAGGCGCACTGTTGTGGTGTCAACGGTACGTTTAGGCGTAGATCCCGAACCCACAACTTCTGCGCGGGGGCGGTGGTATTGGTACTCTTTATCGCCTCCATCTCGATTCCTTCCAGTAAGCCGCTCTGACCGATGTAGAAGGTTGTCGCGCTACGACCGAAGGAGGGAGGGCATTTCACAACCTGATAGGTCACATTATCTCGTTGGTAGGCTCCGGCAAAGGTGGGATGCACAAAGGAGCGTAACTGACCCGGCTCTAAAAGGTAGGTTAGATACAGTATTGTCGCGGATATATTGGCAAAGTCGTAGAGTTCTTCATAGTCCATAACGTTACCAGAGTTCGAGGCTTCCTCCACAGAAACGAGATGTCTGCCCTGAGATGCGATAACGCTCTTCTTGCCATTGGCATCTGGAAAATTGAGAAGGATGATACTGGGCTTCTTCATGCGTAATGTGCCGGTGATGGGGGAATCTGATCTGAGTAGCACTGCCTCCACCGTTTGTGTTTGCTGGGCAATCCTCTCAGCACGATGAAGCAACTGTTCGCCTTTCGTGTCGGCATGCATCGGGGTAGAAGCGACCAGTATCAACAAACTCAGCAAGCAGCTTCCCACATATTGTCTCATTAGTTAGGCTCCTCAATATCTGTCCTATAGACAGATGACGTTTTTTAGTACGATGTTTTCGCTTTTAGCATCGATTATCTGTCCTAATAGGCTGAATAGGTTAGTCGTGTTACACTCGCGACCACCTTTTTATGAGGCTCGTTCGCTTTTGTAAAGTACGCAATGTGGGGCGTTTTGTGACAGTGCAAGAAAGATTCCTAATTACCCCTAAAAAATACGGGGTTTTCTGCCAACCATCTAGTTGTGAAGGACTGTGTTTCTTGGGAACGCGCACTTCACACGGATTTTCCTCCGTCCACAGCCGCCCCTCCCTCACAAAACACCCCTATCACCTTACAACAGGAAACCCTTCAACTATGGAACGTGGTGTCTACTCTGCCGCGAGCGGTATGCTCGCCCAACAGTCCTTACAAGAGATACTTGCCCAAAACGTGGCAAATGCCACTACCGTAGGCTATAAGCAGGACACTATGACCTTTCGCGCCGCTCAAAACATGGCACTCCAACGCCTTAGCGGGGCGAGTTCGCGAGGGGTCGCTATTGGGGAGATGGGTACGGGGGTCTCTAAAGACCAGACGTATATCGACTGGCAGTCGGGTCCCATCACCACCACCAATAACCCCCTTGATGTGAGTCTTGCTCCCGGTCAGTTCCTTAGCGCACAGGTGGGTACGCGGGTGCTGTATACCCGTGCGGGCAACCTACAAATCGACGGCACGGGCAACCTTGTTACCAGTAACGGGCGCAATATCCTAGATACACAAGGACGCGCCATTAACGTAAAGGGACGCTTGAACATCACCATCGACGGACGTGGTAACGTTCTCTCGAACCAACAGCCTATCGCACGGATACAGGTTATTCAGGCAGACACTACCCAACTGGAAAAAGAGGGCGATACCTTCTACCGCGCTACTCGTGCCAACGGGGTACAAGCCGCCGCCAACCCGCAAGTGCGTCCCGGTAGCCTAGAGCAGTCGAACGCAAACGTGATGCAGGGGCTGGTACATCTTATCACCGTTTCGCGCAGTTTCGAGATGGCGCAACGCGCCCTCACTACCCAAGACGAACTCCTCCGACAAGCCACTACGGAGATTGGAAAAGTCTAAAGTTTTTTGTACCGACGATATGGACTGCTCGCACCACTCCCCAAAGAGAGACGCGGCGGAATATCGTCCGAAATGCCTCCAAACGACAGCGGAGGCAGTAAGGAGAAACAGAAACCGTCATGCTACGTTCCCTATTTACTTCCGCTACCGGACTCTCCGCCCAGCAGTTTAGCCTCGATGTGGTTGCAAACAACCTCGCCAACGTAGGAACCACCGGATTCAAGAGAAGCCGCGCCGAATTCCAAGACCTTATCTATCAGGTGAACCGCGAACCCGGTGGGCAGACCGGTCCCAACTCTAGCCTCCCAACAGGTTCGCAGGTAGGGCTTGGCGTTACCGCAGGAACCACCGTTCCCGTCCATATTCAAGGCACGATGCAGACCACCAATAACCCCACCGACCTTGCTATACGGGGTAATGGCTTCTTCAAGGTACAGATGCCCGACGGCACTACTGGCTATACCCGTGCTGGGGCGTTCTCTATAGACGGAAACGGCAAACTGACCACCGCAGAGGGGTATGCACTCCAACCCGAAATCATCATCCCACCCAACCATATCGGGGTTGATATTAGCGCAGAGGGCAACGTTCTCGTAAAGATACCCGGTCAGCAGAACCCGCAACAGGTAGGGCAACTCCAACTCTCCAACTTTACCAATCCAGGAGGGCTTCGTGCACTCGGTAGTAACCTGTTTTCTGCCACCCAAGCCAGTGGGCAAGCCGTAGATGGCGCACCCGGTCAGCAAGGCACGGGTACTCTGCTACAGGGCAGTTTGGAAGCGTCGAATGTGGATGTGGTGGAGGAGATGGTAAGGATGATTATTCTCCAACGCGCCTACGACACCAACTCGAAGGTTATCCAGACCGCCGACGAACTACTAAACACCACCAACGGCATTAAGCGATAGAGGAGGGCGTTATGCGTAGCCTAGTACTCTGTAGCCTCTGTTTTCTAATCTCTCCTGCGTTCGCGCAACAGCCGACGGGAGCCAAAGCCAACCTGAAGGGTAGCCTGAAAATCTCGCTTCCCAAAGGGCAGACAAACTCGCTTGCCAACTCTCCCATTATCGTTACGGTTCGTAACACTATTGAGGTAAGTAGCGACTTCTTTAAACTGGGAGAGATAGCCGACATCGCAGGGCGCGACGAGGCATACAAAAAGCAACTCGCCGAACTAGAGATAGGACGTGCCCCTCTTCCCGGCTACTCACGCTCTCTGATGCCCGGCGACATCGTGGTAAAACTACGCGCCGCAAAACTAGAGAGTGACCGCATCGAACTGATAGCACCGCCCTCTATGCGCGTTACCCGTAGCAAAAGTGATGTAGCCACCAGCAAACTCGCACAAATCGCGCTAAACAGCGTTCGGGAGGCACTAGGAGAGACACCCGGAACCACCTTTGAGGCGCAACCGCCCCTCAGTTCTCCCATACTGCCCGCGGGTACGTTACGATATGTCGCGGGGGCATATCGGGGAAATCCAGACACGGGAAACCTTACCGTTCCCATAAACATTCTTATAGACGATAAGCCCCAGCAGACCGTAGAGATAACGGTCAAAGTAAAGCGTAAAATCAAGGTCGCCGTTGTAACACGCATTGTAGAGTCGAGAGAAATCCTAACCTCCGATGATGTTATGCTCGCCCAAATCGAACTACCCAGCGGCTTTACTCAACCGCTAACCACCCTAAAAGAGGCGATAGGCAAGCGCGTAAAGCGTAGGCTCTTCCCCGAAAGCCCGCTCTCGCTCTCGTTTTTAGAGACCCCGCCTGCCATTAACAACCAAGACAAGATTACACTCGATTTTTCGATAGGGCAACTCCAGCTTACCGCTATCGTGACTGCAAGGCAGAGCGGCGCAGTAGGAGACACCATTCGGGTCTACTGTGAAGAGACCAAAAAAGAGATAGAAGCCGTTATCGTAGATAGCAAAACAGTGCGCCTACCCGCCGCCAACTAAGAGGAGAAAATCCCATGCGTGCCATCACTCTACTATCTGTTCTCGTTTTTTTGCCCACCCCTACCGGAGCAAACGCAGACTCCCTTTTCCCTGTTAAAGAGGTAAAGAAGACTCTGCGTGGTAGTACCAACACCAATCTCGCCTCTCTCTATGCCGACGTACACGCAAGAAATGTGGGCGACCTTCTTACCGTTACCATCTCAGAAAACACCACCGCAAAAGCGACTGCCGCCTCCAAAACCTCGAAAGACGAATCGGTGAGCGGCATCGCTAGCACGGGGCTTTTCCAACGCCTCTTCCGTGATTTGAACCTAAGCGCAAACAGCAACCGCGCCGCCAATGGAACGGGTGAGACAGGGCGCACGGGAACCATCACCACGACCCTATCGGTGCAGGTGAAGGAGATACTAGATAACGGGGTGCTTAAAATTGAAGGTTCGCGCCTCATTACTATCAATAAAGAGACTCAGCGCGTTACGCTTACCGGCATGATTCGCCCCGAAGACATTCTGCAAGATAACTCCATCGCCTCTACCTTTATCGCAGACGCACAAGTAAAGTACGATGGTAAAGGCATTGTGGGAGACACCCAGAAGATGGGCTTACTCACTAAAATTTTCCGCTCTATCTTTTAGGCTTGGGGGTGGAGTGCAGAGTATGTGAAACTGGCAGGTAGCTCACCCCCTCTAAATCTCCCCCTTAACAAGTGGGAGACTTGCAATTCACCCGTTCCTGTTCAGTTTTGAGATTAAGACAGCCTTTTTTCAGAGGCGACGTTCCTTCCCCTTGTGAAGGGGAAGGCTAGGATGGGGTGAGTGTACCCCGATTTTGGAGATATACCATGAAGACCCCTCTCTTCTATACGTTGTGTTTGGGACTATCGGTAGTTTCTGTCCGCGTTCGTAGTGAGGAACTGGATGCCCCTCGTACCAAAACGAACGCCCCCAAAGAGACAAAGCCCAAAGCGGATAGCAAAAAAGCAAAAGCCGACGACAAAACCGCCGACACGCCTATCCCCGATACCACCGCCAAACAGAAGCCCGCCATCCCCGTCGAAAAGCCTTCTTACGAGATAGGGCAGGTGCGAATTAAAGACCTTGCAGACGTACAAGGGGTACGCGGAAACCAGTTGTTTGGGTACGGGCTGGTAGTGGGGCTAGAGGGTACAGGAGACGGGCAACTTAGCCTTTTCACGGTGCAAAGTACGATGAATATGCTTCGTAAACTAGGAACCACCCTCAACATTACGCCCCAGCAACTCCAACTCAAGAACGTCGCCGCCGTCATGGTGACAGCGGAACTGCCCGCTTTCGCTCGTAAAGGCGCGAAGATAGATGTTACCGTCTCCTCTATCGGTGACGCGAAGTCGTTACAAGGGGGCGTACTTCTCCAAACCCCGCTTTTGGCGGCAAACGGAGATGTGTATGCCGCCGCGCAAGGCTCTATCTCTATTGGAGGGCTGAACATCTCGGCGGGAGGGGCAAGCGTACAGAAAAACTATGTAAACGTGGGGCGTATACCCAAAGGGGCGTATGTAGAGCAAGATGTAGAGACCAACCTCAGCGAGAATGGCATGGTACAACTCTCCTTACGAGACCCCGATTTCACCACGGCAAGCCGTATCGCTGATGAGTTGCGCCGACGTAACTACGCCGCCCAAGCCGCTGATGCGGGAAGTGTGAAAATTGTGGTGCCGCAAGAGCAGTCCAAAGACCTTATCCGCTTTTTGGCAGAGGTAGAGGCTATCTACGTAACCCCTGACGTACAGGCGCGTATCGTAATCAGTGAGCGCACCGGAACCGTGGTTGTAGGTGGAAACGTGCGTTTGGGACCTGGAACCATCTCACACGGCTCTATCAGCATCAAAATTGAGAATGCACCGATAGTCATTCCTCCTGCCCCATTTAATAACTCTCCCGGACAGGTGGTACAGCAGAACACCGTCGAAGTGAAGGAAGAGAAAGCGAAATTCGCCCCCATTCCCACCACCAAAACCGTAGAGCAGATGGTTAGCACTCTCAGCCGATTGGGGCTAACCCCCCGTGACCTTATCACTGTGCTTCAAGCCATGCACCGCGCAGGGATGATAAGCGCACAACTGGAGATACAGTAATGCCCGGAAACGTTGGAATAGATGTCGATAGGCTCCTTACGCACAGCCCCGGCGGCGATACCGCGGATATAAAAAAAGAGAAACTCAAAAAAGCGACTCAGGGGTTCGAGTCGGTCTTTATCGGGCTGATGTTGAAGCAGGTACGGAAGTCTTTGGATAGCGGTAAGTCGGCGATGGGGAACAGCTCTGAGTCGCGCCTCTATAAAGAGATGATGGACGAAGCACTTGCGGGGCGCATTAGCGAAAGCGGGAGTTTTGGGCTGGCAAAAACGCTCTATCAGCGTATGGAGAAGCATCTTGGTTTGCCGGAAGAGGCGGTTATTAGGGAGAGCATTAAGAAGAAGCCCTAAATCACAAGATATTTTGAAGTGTATTGACTACCCTCTTTGGTGAAATTTAGCCTATACCTGTTCCGGTGAGATAGGGTTACAGAATACTCCTCACGTAGCGTGATAGTTCTACTGGTAAAGGGCGAATGGAGGAGTTCCCCTGTTTGGTAGCGAAAACCTACAGCGTATCCTCTCTATCTCCGAAACTGTCGGACTTTACAGGAGAACGCTATTGAGCTATCAACCTCACACGGAGAACGAAGCGTATGCGCTCGTGCTCTGCAACCACCTACAATCCTTCATCGACTATCTCCGTAAACTACCTCCTGAAAAGTGGGACTGGGCTCCCGACCCCGCTGCCCCAACTGCTCGAATTCTCGCCACGCACGCTTGGCAGTGGCTACAGTGCGACCGTCAACATATCATTGAGCCAGATGCCTCTCTGCATCCACGTATTCCCGACCCACCCAGTGAGCCCGAGATGATGTGCCAAGCACTTCAGGAGGAGACTGAATGCTGGCGCGCACTACTACAGGGACTTACACCGGAGCAACTGGATGAGGAGCGTTTCCAGTTCAATGGGGGTTTTCCACTAAATGTGCGCGGCTTCATCTGCCACACTATTATGAATGCCATCTACAAGAATGGTCAGTTCACCACTCTCTTCTTTGCGCTAGGGCTAGATGGCAGGGAACCCTATACTGCCCCCTTACCTAACCCGTTCTATGAACAGCGTTTCGGGGGTGTCTCTGGGTTATAAACTGTTGTGAAATTCGATACCCTCCCAAGAAGCGTTGCCTGAATCACAAGTCCCGTGAAAAGCATCGTATCTGTGTGTGGAAATAACTTCGGAAAGGAAATCAGTAGATGTCTCCATCCAATCAGCGTATCTCCTCCAGTGGCAGTGTCCCACCTACAGTATGGGGTTTTCTGCTCCTTATTCCGTCACTGTTCCTGCTGACCTCTGGTGCCAAGGCACTGATGGCGATGATGCAGTATAAAGCACCGAAAGTTGTGTCTTATGCCGAATTTACAAAGACCATGCCAAAATCTGGGTGGTACACAATAAAGGGAGGTGCTGTCGATGTACGGAAGGCAGTCTATTGGGAGCAGAATGGGGTTTGTGTGGATGTGTATGCTCCGCTACAGCCTGTTACGGGAGGCGCAAACCATAGTAACGACATCTATGTAGAGATTGACGACCCAAAGACCTTATCTGTTTTTCAGGATTTAACCTACGCACGGAAGAAGGAGGGGGAAGCCGGAGCGCAAAGATTTATTGCGAAACACATCGACACGTTTTTACAACACCGAGATGTCTCCGGTACTATCTCTTATGGGCATAGAGACCCATTGGGTGAATGGTCAAATGCGGGATTAAATGCGGATACCCTTACTTTTGTAGATGATGGATGGAGACCCAACCCACTGCTTGGCTATGCTGGCACAGGCGTAGGTGTACTCCTTACCCTGTTGGCTCTTTCACTACTCGCAAAGGGGCTGTTCCGCCCAAGATAAGCGATACCGTTTCTAGGGTATCCGCAAGGGGACACTCTTACATCCCCTTGCGGAATATCCTTTACCCATCTATTATCGCACCACCCAAAGGCTTATACTCACGCTGGGCTTTCTCTGCCGCTTTCACCGCCTCCTCACTCTCCTTTATCTCTTGTTGTAGGTCGAACGCACGGATAGAGAAGTACCCCGTGCTCTGCTTTACATTGATTAAAGAGAGGTAGACTTTTGTGTCTGGAGTCAGTGCATCGGGCTTGAGGGCGCTTCGTGTAGCCTCCATGTTACCCATCATCAAGGGGTTCATGCTTTTGGCACGCAGGGTATAGGTTATCAAGAAAAGTTGGTCGCCTATCGTAACCGTCTCTCCTTTGGTATACGCTCTTGCTCCCTCGGTAGGACTCACCATCCCCATCATTCCATAGATAAAATTGAGGTAGCCCCCTAGCCCTTGCGGATTGATAGGACTAAAACTATATCGCCGCCAGCCCTCTCCTAAATCCTTGAGCATAAGGGTAGGCGGGTTCGTTTTCCCTTGCAGTAGCCGCATAAAGTCGGTGGTTTGGGCGAAACTCGGAACCGAAACTACCCACAGAGTAACTATCAGCAGTAGGCGTTTCATGGCTTTTTCCCTCCTTTGGGGGCGGTGTGCGCCTTTTTACGCGGCGGCTTTGGCTTGGGGGCAGGTTTCGGAGGCGGCGCACTGGTGAGTATCTTCATTTGAGACTGCTTTAGTAGCCTCTGAAAGTCCGCTTCGGGCAGAATTTTGGCGTGCCCATCTGCGAATACGGCGGCACGGGTTCCATCACTGCTTGTGCTAGGCTCGTACATCAGTATCGTTTCGGCGGGGCTGGCAATTTCCGCAAGGCTGTGATAAGAGAGAGAGGTGTTCGCGACATAAGTCTGTTTTTTGTCCGTATCTGGAACAAAGAACAGGTCGTTGTTCTTTAGGTAGGGCATGAGGACACTGCGAAGTTTTTCCGGTGACTTCATGGGAGGCATTACCTCGTCGTAGTCTTGGCAGTACATCATCGCCGCCAAACCCAACTGCTTGAGGTTGCTCAGTGAGGTCACTTTTGCCTTTTTCTCGTCTTTGGGCGGGTGTATCTCTTCCTCGTTGCGCCTCAGCTCTTCGTCCATATCAAACGGGTGTATCTCGCTTAGGTTGGACATAGAGCCGACATTTACCAGCGTAAGCGTAAGCAGGGAATCCGGCGTTAATTTGATTGGCTTGAAGGCATCTGGGTCGGTGCGAGGGGTGTTCATTAGTGCCGCCATATCTATCCTTTTGGCGGGTAGTGCGTAGGTAATGAGGTACTGTGTGTCACCTACCGCAACAACCTCTCCTTTGGTGACGAATGTGCTACCTCCCGCAAACACCGCAGAGAGCATCTGGAGGTAGTCCGTCTTCGT
This sequence comes from bacterium, assembly GCA_900299305.1. Taxonomy (GTDB): domain Bacteria; phylum Armatimonadota; class Chthonomonadetes; order Chthonomonadales; family Chthonomonadaceae; genus CAIJLM01. The sequence continues at coordinate 34,715 of OMJJ01000314.1, forward strand.
TGCGGACTGCCCTACGCGCATACTCGCCCACTCACGGGTGAGGTCTTTGAGTTTGTAAGAGAGTGGATGGGTTTTGCCGGAGAAAATTTCCGACATCGTTTCCGAAGAAGTTTTTGTACTCTGTGCGGTGCTAAGGACAGGGAGTCCCATTACCAGCAACAGGTACACGATTTTCAGTAGTCGCATAACTGAGTGTCCTTTCCGTAGGGGACAAGGCAGTGGTTAGCGGTGAGCAGATATGTCTACCCCTCGCTATGATACTCCGCAAGGGTTCGCTTTCCTACCTCCAGCACTTTCGAGTCGTCCCAACGCTCTAGGTAGGAGTATTTGGGGTGATGATGTTCTTTGTAGGGGTTGTTGTGTTTGGTATTGTAACAACAGATAAGTGTCCAGCGGGAGTGAGGGCTATAGTTCGCATCGGAACGGTGGAGGGTATTGGAGTGGAAGAAGCACGCCGTTCCCGGCTCCATCTCTACATAGACCAAATCGAGTATCTTCATAGCCTCGTCCACTCGGCTCATATCTGCCCCTGTCTGGTCGGCAACCACACCATGTTCCATTCGCCCCAGTTTGTGTGAACCCCGTAGCACCTGCAAACAGCCATTCTCCTTGTTTGCCCTGTCTACGGCTATCATTACGCTCGCCATATCGGGGTAGAGGCAACCGTTGTTGTACCAGTATCCGTAGTCCTGATGCCACTCCCACGCGCCTCCTACAAACGGCTCTTTCATGGTCATTTTGTGGTGATAGTGGTACACCTCATCACCAAGTAACTGCTCCATACTATCCACGATACGCCGACACCGCGAGACCGCGCTATAGATGTCGTCGCTAAGAGAGTTTTTCAGGGAGATGCGGGTGGTGTTTCCCTCTTTGTCATGCCTATCCAGTGCTTGTTTGTCCAGTTCTGCGTCGGCATGAGCGATTTTTCCCATGACCTCCATCTCTTCCTCATTAAATAGTCCGGGAATAATAAGGTAGCCGTCCTCATGGAACTGTGCTACCTGCTCTTCTGTTAGTTGAAACTGCGCCATTGTCTTGTCTACCTTTCAAAAATGTGACACTCTCTTAGTTATTGTGACACATTTTTAGGGTGGGAAGTTCGGTAACGCCGTGGGGAAAAGAAGGAGGAAAAGGCTCTTGACAGGAGTGCCATAACGCCTGTAGACTCGAAGAGAAGCAAAACAAAAAACTCAGGGAGGCTGTTCCGCCAACAGCCTCCCTGAACGTGTCCCCTTGGGTGGGTTCAGAATGCGCCCCCGTCACCACACCGCCGGTTCCACAGCCTCGATTTAGTGGAGTACTTATTTGCTAATTTTTTGTTGCAACACTTGAAAACGAACCCTCAAGAGAGATGTGACAGAGACCTCTGCAAAATTTTTAGAGCGTATACCCACTCTGCTACGTCTATCTATTACCGATTTCCCACCCTACAAGAGAAACAGGCTATCCGTAACCCCCTTCTCTCTGGTATCATGGAGAGGTAAAACTACACTATACAGCAGAACTGCTTTCAGGCGAACTTCCCCATTAACGGAGTTCGTCTCTTACTACGAACTATCGCCGCTCGCTAACCAACATTAGAGCGGCTCTTAAAAGGAGTCGAAACCATGTCAAAGTTTGCGCTGACTGCGCTACTGGCTACCTCGTTTGGAGTGGGGCTAACCCTTCCTGTTATGGCGCAACAGCCCGTGCCTACCAAGCCCAGCACCTCCGTTATCAAAGATGAACCCAACCCCGTAGTGGGTTCGGTGGGAGATACCAAAGTCCTTTGGGAGCAGGTAGTTGCCCGTATGATGGTAGATAACAAGGACGGATTTTTGGGTAGCATCTCCGCTATCATTGGTCAGGAGGCAGGGAAAGCCCTGTTCGGTAATCCTCCCAAAAACGAAGTTACCATCTCCCGCGCACTTGCCTTAAAAGCACTGCGCGAACAGCCAACCCAACAGGTTATCATCACCCTCAGTACCATGCTGGATGAAGAGGCGATGCGTCAGGAGATGCTCAAGCAGAACATCCACGTAGATGACAAGAGCGTGTCGGATTTTCTTGCGAAGGTACTGGGCTTTATGCGAAAACGAGGGCAGATTCCCGCCAACGTTACCGACGACCAGTTCCTACAACAACAGGGGCTAACCAAAGATTCCGCCATTAAGACCATGCGCCCCCGCGTGTTTGCCGGCGCACTCTGGGAGAAAGATTTCGAGCAGACCACACTCGGACACCCCATCTCTCCCAGCGACTTTGTACAGGCGCGTCATATTCTGGTGATGTTTAAGCGACCCGCCCCCACTAAACCCGAAGACGTGAAGAAGGACGAGCAAGCCGTTCTTGAGAAAATCAAGAAAATCGCGGAAGAGATAAAGTCGGGTAAGAAGACCTTTGAAGCCGCCGCCAAAGAGTATGGCGAGGACGGAACCAAAGAGAAGGGCGGCGACTTGGGGGCGTTTGCGCGTAGCGCAATGGTTAAAGAGTTCGAGACCGTCGCCTTCTCTCTAAAGCCCGGTGTACTTAGCGACCCCGTAAAAACTCAGTTCGGGTATCACATTATGCGCGTAGACAAACTAGGCAAAGACCTTACCGCCGCAGAGCGTGACGAAGCACTAGAGCAGGTCAAGAACCGTGGGGTTCAGACCTATATTCCCAAGTTGCGCCAAAAAGCAAAGGTTGTCAACTTGCTTCAAGCCCTTGCCCCCACGGGCGGTGGTATCCCCGGCGGCGGTCAGTAGTTGGTAAAGGAGACGAAGTAGATTGAAGTTACACGAATACCAAGCGAAAGAGATACTCAAAAAGTATGGCGTAACCGTTCCCAAGAACACGGGTATCGCAACAACCCCCGCAGAGGTACGGGCGGCGGTAGAGGCGATAGGCGGACGCGGAGTAGTGAAGGCGCAAGTACATAGCGGTGGACGCGGTAAAGCGGGGGGCATCAAAGTAGCCAACTCTCCTGAAGAGGCAGAGCAGATTGGCTCTCAGATTCTGGGAATGCTTCTCAAAACGCACCAAGTACCAGAGGGTATCACTGTACAGCAAGTACTTATCGAGGAGCCTATCTCCATCGCACAAGAGTACTACCTTAGCGTATTGCCAGACCGCAACTCTCAGCGCAATGTGTTTATCCTAAGCGCAAAGGGCGGTATGGACATTGAGGCGGTAGCAGAGGAAGACCCCGACGCGATTGTACGCCTCTCGGTAGACCCCCTCGTTGGGCTAAACGACTTTGAACTGCGCGAAGCCATCGCAAAAGCCAAACTCGACCCCGCCTACACCAACAAAATCGTGGTGTTTATGCGCCAACTCTATCGTGCTTATATGGAGTCGGATGGTGCGCTTGCCGAAATCAACCCGCTTGCGATTACCGCAGATGGGCGCGTGCTTGCGGCAGACGCGAAGTTCCAGATAGACGATAGTGCGCTGTTCCGCCATGCAGAGTTAGAAGCCGCCGCCGAAGAGAGTTTTGAAGACCCCATCGAGGCGGAAGCACATAAGCAAGACATCGCTTACGTGCGACTGGGCGGTAATGTGGGGCTGATGTGTAACGGTGCAGGTCTCACCATGAGTACCATCGACGAAGTGAAACGAGCCGGTGGCAACCCTGCCAACTTCCTCGACGTGGGCGGTGGCGCACAAGCCGAGCGCGTTAGCAAATGCCTCTCCCTCGTCCTCTCCGACCCCAATGTAAAAGGGGTGCTCATCAACATCTTCGGGGGGATAACGTGGTGCGATGAGGTGGCGAAAGGGGTTATCGCAGGAACTGAGACCCTCAATGTCAAGGTTCCTATTGTGGTGCGCCTCGCGGGTACTCGTGCGGCAGAAGGAGCCGCTCTCCTCGCACAGACAAACCTCATTCCCGCAACAACCATGCAGGAAGCCGCCGCCAAAATCGTGAGCCTCGTCGGTTAGTTCGCAGAGTAGCCCCTTTGTGCTATTACATAGGGGCTACTCTGAAACCATCCCATCCCATGAACCGTACAGACCTTCAAAACCTTGCGCTTATTCGGTTAGAAGAGGCGAAAACGCTACTAGACAATAAGCACTATTCTGGCGCATACTATCTTTGTGGGTATGCGGTGGAGTGTGCGCTAAAAGCCTGTATCGCCAAGCGAACACAACAGTACGACTTCCCCGATAAAGAGACAGTACAAAAGAGCTGGGTTCACGACCCCGAAAAGTTACTTATTGTCGCCGACCTCGATAAAAACATGAAGGTAGCGGGGGCGGAAACAAGGTCACAATGGGCAATCGTCGTGAAATGGAATGAGAGTACACGGTACACCACAAAAAGCCAACAAGAGGCACAAGAGATTTATGATGCTACAGCCGACGATACGACAGGAGTACTTGCATGGATAAAACAGTACTGGTAATGTTTTCTCTGGCAGAGGGAAAACGCCTTGTGGAACTCCTTTTACAGAACCCCAAAATTGACCTACAGGCAGGGTTTTGGTACTATCAAGAGGATGTAGACAGGTGGTACTTGGTGTTAGCAACTCCTTTGGTAGACACTCAAGGGACAAGCAAGGCGTATGAACATATTATTAACGTAATGGATAGTATGATTCCACAACCCCAGTGGTTTGAGTTTACAGAGTTATATGCGAAAAGCCCGAACGACCCCCTTGTCAAAGCGGTGCAGTCGTTGGGGGCGGTAGAGTTTGGTGAGCAAGGGCATTTCCTAAGAGGTAGACGTGTAGGCGGTACTTATATCGACGAGGCTTATGTCTACTTCGTGGCAGAAGAGGCGTGTAGCGCGGTATCGTAATCCCGCAAAAAGAAGAAGTTCAAGGAGAGTTTGATAGTTATGGGACGATGGGTGATTGAGGCGAAAGGGACACAACAGGTACTTTTTCACTACTGCGATATTGCCTCGTATCAAGATAATAGCGACATACTACAGCAGGATTTGGGCGGTGGCTACGTGCGCTGTGAGCGTTGCGCCGAAAAGTTCTTACCCGCTTCCGAACCGGGGAATCCGCGCCTTCTGCTAAGGCTGAAACGAAACGAATAGACTATTTTGACATCACTAGACACTCTTATCCCACATCCCACCCTACGCCAGTTCATCAAGTTCTGCGTTATCGGCTTCTCTAGCATGATTATCGACGTGGGGCTATGGAAACTACTGATGAACCGTTTTGGGTGGCACTGGATACCTGCCCAAACGCTCTCCTTTGCCTTCGCGGTAACTAACGGCTTTATCTGGAACAGTTTCTGGACGTTTCGGGGGCTAGGTTCTGGTAAACGACACGAGCAGTATGCCCGCTTTGTAGGGTTAAACGTCATCGGCTACCTGCTGAATATCGGCATTATGAAGGGCATACTCATTGCGTTTACAGGGCATATAATCCACGATGGTAAGCACGAAGATATGCACCTCAATATCGCGAAGGGGGTCGCCATCCTCTGCGTAGCGTTCTGGAACTTCTTCTCTAACAAAAAGTGGACGTTTAACGCCCCTACCCCACAGGAGAACTAAGCCATGCCCTCATTCGAGGTTATCTACGACGAAGAAGAGGATGTGCTAGAAGTCACCTTCGAGTCGTTTGACGAGTCATTTGCGCGTACTATCGCCCTCAACGACTGTATTCTCCTCTACACCGACCTTAACTTTCAGCACAGCTGGGGCTTGAGCCTCTACGGGTACGGCACACTCCTCCAAGTAAACGAAACGGTGTTAGATGGGGTTCTCGTCCTCTCCGAACCCAATCGCCTCCACATTCTCCACCTTCTCTCACAACCCCCCGTGAGCCATTTTCTAGACCTACGAGACAGGGAAAACGGGGTCGCGGTTATCAAATCTCCTACCTTCGAGGCACTGATAGGCTAGGGGGTATAGGATACAAAGGAGAGTGTAGCCATGACATTTGATATACAACCGATGAGACAGACTTATGAGGGAACATGGAGAGAGGTACAGCAGTATGCTCAGAAGATACCCCTCAATAGCCATGTGCATCTCGTTATAATCGCACCAGAGGAAGCCGCAGAAGAGGGTGAAGAATCTTTTGCGCCCTTAAAGCCCTATAACGTACAAGAGTTCCTCAACCCTAATCATTTCTACTTTACTGCCCCTCAAGAACAGTTCGACCACGCACTGGACGAACTTGCCGCCATGAATGAAAACGTACCTATACTCTCCGATGGAGCATTTGACCGTGAGTTTCTCTACGAGGATAGTCTCTAATGCCCTATCTTGTGGACACCAACGTGGCGACAAGGCGAATTCTACCTACCGACCCGCAGTATTCTAGTGTCACGACCGCTATACAAAAACTACGGATGCAAGGAGAAGTCCTCTATATAACCCCACAGATTTTGGTAGAGTTTCACGCATTGGCGACACGCCCACAAGAGGCAAATGGGTTGGGACTATCTGTAGCCCAAGCCAGCCTCGAAGCCCGAAAAATAGAGGCGATATTCCCGCTTCTGCCCGAAACTCCGGCGGTGTATCCTTTATGGCGCAACTTAGTAGAAGACGTACAACATTATGGGGCGACAGGTTTATGACGCTCGCCTAGTGGCAGTCATGCAGACTTATGGAGTTACCCACCTACTGACTGTGAACCCGACACACTTTCGACGCTTTGTAGAGATTACAGTGGTTGAGCCTCAAAACGTTATCTAAGCCCAATCTCCTAGTTTTGAGGAGTGATTGTCAATATAAAAGTGTTATTAAGTGGCAATAAGTATTAAAATAAGCGTTAGTGCATCGCACTACATTTGAGAGGCAAACTTCCTTCCCTTGTAACATCTGTTTCCAAGAACGGAGTAACCCGTATGCCTGTGTTATGGCGCATTATACACGAAATTCTATTTATTCTAGGTCTATGTATTCTCGTTGTTGGGATAGTTGCGTATGTATACTTTAAGAGACTAAAGACGGTATGGCGACGCTCCGCCCCGTGTGAACCTAACACTACCAAACCTCAAGACGACCCCCTTCCTCCCTTTCTAGATGCTATTGACCGAGAGGATATAGAGACCGTCAAGCAACTATTGGAAGAAGGTACCGACCCGAATAGTTTTGTCGATGACAGCCCTTGGAAAGATGGTTCCATGCATACAACGGCGTTGATTATCGCAACAGGCACTGGTAATATTGCCCTTGTAACTCTTTTGTTGGATGCGGGGGCTGATATAGACTACTGTTCCCTAAGATATGGGACTGCTCTTTCCGTAGCCGCGGCAAATAGTGATTTTCCTATACTACAGTATCTGGTGGAAAGAGGGGCAAATGTCAATCTATTTCCCGAAACAGGCTATATGGTTCTTTATGAGCCAATTTGGGACGGCAATTTGGAAATAATAGACTATCTGATACAGCACGGAGCCGATGTCAA
>OMJJ01000315.1 GCA_900299305.1 bacterium
AGTTTGGGAGAGTACTTCCCAGAGTGTCGGCTCGTTCTGGTCTTGTGGTGGCTGAAGCAGTCCCGACAGTCCAAATAGCGGCACAAAAAGGTAGGTTCGCCCCGTCGTTAGGCAGTTCCGTCTGGTGATGCGAGTTTTCGGCATTACGATGGTGTCCCGATTCCGGTGCGGTTATGCAAGAGGGGTGCGCCACACACTGCTAATTGGTATTGGAAGGGGGGCGAAAGTACTCCTTAATAATACAGTTTGTTACGGTTTCTGTCAAGGGGGCAAGCACGAAAAACGACTTCTGGTATACTCTCTAATGAGAAGTGAAATTTTTCGCAATGGGCATATTATAAAGAACATTTAATAAATGATATTGACAAACCTGTGCGCTACGTTGTACCATACTCTATCACTACTCTGAAAGCACCGACCTAAAAGGGAGTTCGCCGTGCAAAACCGTTCACTTGTTCGCCCTGCTCTGCTTAGTAAAATCAATGAGCGACAGGTATTACGAACTATTCAGTCGCAAGGACCTCTCTCTCGTGCAGAGGTGTCGAGGCACTCTGGTATCACCCCGCCCACCGTCTCCAAAGCGGTAGAAGCACTCATCAATACGCACTTTTTGGAAGAGGACGAACCCGAAGTCGCCTTTGGTCGCCCTGCCAAAAAACTGAAACTTGCGAGTAGTACCATTCAGGTGCTCGGTCTCGTGATAGATGCAGAGGAGTGCCGTGTGGTTGCTACTGGGTTGGATGGTACGATACACCCTGACCAGACGCTTTGGTTTCCTACTCCCACCACCTACGAGCAACTGATAGAGGATACCATTACTAACCTTCAACTGCTGATACAACGCGGTAGTATGAAGACGCTGGGTATCGGTGTGAGCCTACCGGGATTGGTAGACTACCGCCAAAATCGAGGACTTCTCTCGCCAAACCTTCCCATTACTAATGAACACTCTCCAGTTCAAGACATCGAAAACCGTTTGGGTATCCCTTGTATTCTCGTTCACGAACTCCATGCGCTCTGTTTGGCAGAGCGGTACTTTGGAAATGCGCGGGGGCTAGACGATTTTGCTCTGCTGGATGTGAGTACGGGTGTAGGGCTTGGGGTTATGAGCGGCGGACGTATTCTTACAGGGCAGAATGGGCTTGCGGGTGAGATAGGGCATATTACCATAGATATTCACGGCAGAAAATGCGGATGCGGTAACTACGGCTGTTTAGAGACCGTTGCCTGTGATTCCGCGCTTGCCTATCTCTGTTCACAAAATCTGGGGCGGCGTGTAAATATCCGTGAGGTTATCGAACTCGCGCACTCACAAGAGTACCTGCCCACTCGTGAACTAGAGCAGTTAGTGACCTACCTTTCGGTAGGGCTTGCCGCAGTTATCAATCTGTTCAACCCCTCTTCCCTCTTTTTGCACGGCAAACTGCTTGAGGTCGATACCTCTCTTTTCCCGCGCCTTATCGAAGAGACCCGCAAGCGTACTCTGCGCCCCTCCTTCGAGGAGTGTACCATTATTCAGGCGCGTAGTAGTAAACGGCAGGGAGCCATTGCCGCCATTATCGAACATCTTATCGACTCGCTGGTTCCGCCTATGATGACCGAACATCGTGGGAGCCGCAAAGTACATAGTTAGGTTGTAGGAGAATTATAGAATGACTTGGGAAGAACGCTGGCATCCCCTGCGTGAAGAGTGGATTGTTATTGCGGCGCACCGTCAAAATCGCCCATGGATAGGGGAGACGCTAGAGGAGAACGAGAGACCCATTCCCTCTTACCTGCCCGACTGCTACCTCTGCCCCGGTAATCTGCGGGTGAGTGGGAAGCGTAATGAGGACTATGCTCAGACCTTTGTGTTCGATAACGACCATCCCTGCGTTGGGATGGATGCGCCCGATACTCCCTCCCGCCATGCGCTCTACAAAAGCCGACCCGCTACGGGGATAGCGAGAGTGGTCTGCTATAGCCCCAATCACAACGTGACTATGGCGGAACTGCAAACCCCGCAGATAGAGAGCGTACTGCGCGTATGGCAAGAGCAGGATACCGAACTGCTTACGCACCCCCAAGTAAAGCACGTCCTTATCTTTGAGAACAAGGGGGAGGCGGTAGGGGTCTCTAATCCGCACCCGCACTGCCAAATCTACGCGACCAACTTCGTATTTAAGGCGATAGAGACGGAGGCACGTGTCTCCCAAAACCACCTTGCCGAGACGGGCAACGTACTCTTTCAGGAGATTATTCAGGCAGAGAGCGAAGACGGCAGGCGGGTGTTGTGCGATACGGGGTCGGCAATAGCCTTTGTACCCTACTTCGCACGGTATGCTTATGAGGTGTACGTCGCCCCCAAAGCCACGCATCAGCGCATCTCCACCCTTACCCCGTCCGAAATCACCGAATTGGCAGAGGCTCTTCGTACCGTCCTTGTGAAGTTTGATAACCTCTGGAAACGCCCTTTTCCGTATGTGATGGTACTCCACCAAGCCCCCGCAGATGGCGGGGACTATAGCGGTTATCATTTTCATATCGAGTTCCACCCACCGCTCCGCAAGCCCAACCTACTCAAATACCTTGCTGGTCCTGAAATCGGGGGTGGGAACTTCATTAGCGACACCTCCCCCGAAGAGAAGGCGGCAGAACTTCGTGCCGTACCCTCCGTTCACTATCGACACGCAGGAGGGACTGCCTAATGCAATCAGAACTAGAATCTCTGCTTAATCTCTTGAAAGAGTTGCAGGCAACTATTCGCGACTCGGTTGTGGCGGCGTGTGAGCAAGCAGAAGAGGAGCGGAGTACCGCCCTCTCTGGCATTGCACAGGATACGCAGGGCGACACCATCTATGCGATAGACAAAATCAGTGAGGAGCAACTCGTCTCATTTTTTGAGAGCCGAATCGCCCCTATTGCACCAGTAGTTCTTATCGCAGAAGGCTTGCATGAGGGCAAAATCGTACTGCCCAAAGGTACCCCCGAAGAGAAGTGTCGTTGGTGGATTATCGTAGACCCTATAGACGGTACGCGGGGGATTATGTATCAGAAGCGGAGCGCGTGGATATTGACAGGTATCGCGCCCAACAAGGGAGAGGGAACCAACCTACAAGACATCGAGGCGGCTGTTCAGACGGAGATTCCGCTTATCAAACAGCATCTTTGCGATGTGGTTTGGGGGGTGCGTGGTGAGGGTGTACAGGCAGCACGCTATAATCGTCTTACCAAAACAACCGCCCCACTTACTTTGCGCCCCTCTCAAGAGCCGAGTATTTCGCACGGCTACGCGAGTGTGGTACGCTTCTTTCCGGGAGTTCGTGAGGAGATTTCTGCCATAGACGAAGAGGTGGTGCTAGGGGCATTGGGACCCATTCAGGAGGGGAAGGCGCACTGCTTTGAAGACCAGTACGCCTGTACGGGCGGGCAACTCTATGGGCTGATGTGTGGGCAAGATAGGTTTGTCGCCGATTTACGCCCCCTCATGGCTCCCTATTTGGCAGAGCGTGGTCTGCCTCGTGCGCTCTGTTGTCATCCCTACGACCTCTGTACGCTACTACTCGCTACCGAAATGGGGATCCCTATTCACGACGCGGAGGGGAACCCGGTAAGCGCACTGCTGGAGGTAGAACCCGATGTGGTTTGGTGTGGCTACGCAAACCCGCGCATCCAACAGCAGATAGAGCCGCTACTGATTTCGGCACTACAGAAGCGGGGACTGATATAGGGTAGTATCTGATGTGCATTGAGGTAGGAGAGAGGCACTCTGTAAGGTATCCCATTTAGTGATTAGGTCGCAATGCGAGCGATTATGCTATAATTGTGGGGTAAATGTAGCGTTTAGTAAGAGGTAGGGACACCGTTTCAGAAACGCTATATATCTGGTTTACTCATCATGTATCCAAGGAAAAACCCATCATGAACGAACAACCTACTAAAGCAGACGAGAACTTCGTAGAGAGTGTATATTTTACGCGAGATGCCAGAGGGGTGCTGACAGGAGGAAAGACGATAATCCGACATACGCCTGATGGACGAGAGTGCTCCCGCTTCGGTTATGACCCTACTGGGCATGAGACTTATCATCAAATGACTGAATATCACGATACAGAAACAGGACGTGAGATAATAACACACACTTTTCTTCCTGATAATTCACTTGTGCAAAGAGGGATAGGCCGCTTCAATCAACAAGGAGACCTGATTGAATTGATAAAGTTCAATGCTGTAGGTAATATCACCGATAGGCAAACATATACTTACACCTCGGATAGAGTGCATTACTCTCGTTATGACGAGCACGAAGAACTGATCGAATCTTGGACTAGAGCAATCAGTTAGTAGTTTAAGGGATTCCTAGTTATGTTGCTGGGGGCGGAACGTCTTGGTGACAGACCCCCTCAGATACACCGTGAGCGCAATCTACGACGCGGCGGGGCAGAATTTCGGACATATACTGCCTTCCACACCCTTGCGAAATTTTTTGAGGTGCTTGAAAGAGGTATGAGAATGTGTTTAATGCCTCTTTACATTGGGGATGCCCTTTCCCTTAAACCAATCTTGATGGAGTTCTAACCTGTGAGCAGTCTACATAGAGAGAAGCATTTCCAAATACTGGGCTATGGAACCTTTTTTGACTTTCCGAGAGGTCTTTTTGCATATATGGAACAGAGAGTAGTCTATCTTGAATGTGAATTTAGCGATGAGTTAGATGACTTTCGAGATTACTTTGATGTCTATGTTGTAATTGGGGCGACGAAGGATGATCTTTATACGGGTGCTTTTTACCATAAAAGTTATAAGCGTATATACCTTGGTAAAACAGGAGTTCAAGATATTGACTTTGATATTTCAAAGCGAAAGTACATTGCGAGTAAGGCACTTTTGTCTTTAGTGCAAAATTACCAACCGGGATAACAATGGTACACATTCGTTGCGAGCATTGCTCAGTCGGCTTTGACACTCCTTATTGGCAGGTTGGTATGAATTGCCACTGCCCTCATTGCAACACAGACACACGGACGGGGCTTACCAGCATTATCTCTTACAAAGGTCGTCATGGATATGATGTTACCTTTTATCACTTCGTCCAGCTGGTTAATGGTTTGAATGAAAAGGCTTTGATACTACCTTATCTTCACTCATTGGGATATGAAATAGAGCAAGTAGATCCACTTCTGTTCCGTAATGAAAAGGGGCAGGTGTTACAACCCGAAGAGGTTCACATTCAGATACAAAATGACCCAGAGAGGCAACGTCACCTGTATGGGCTATTTATGCAACTTTGGCGTTGAGTAGATAGTCCGTAAATCTCTATTTTCTGAACCGTACTGATAACTTGTGCCACCAAGCCTTGAGGCGAGACTGCCACGATGGGGGCGGAGGCTCGTGGTAGTTCCGAATATCGGTGAGGTGTTGGAGTTCGAGGCGACCATAGCGGCGGGTTGCCAGTTCGAGGGCGGCATGAACCACGCGCTCGTCTTGCTCAAAATGACCGTGCCAACCGCACACAAAGCAGGCATCGTTTGTGGCTAAGTTCAGACAGCCGCACAAGTCGCAGATTTTTAGTTCGCTCTCCTGAAAAGAGAGCGTTCGCCCCTGACCGGGTTGTCGTGTCTCCCGTGCCATACCCATCACACCCTTTCGTATTAACTTACCTATCTTGACGGCTTCTTCACGGCTATTGTTCCGCTGTTTCGTGATACAGAAGTTCCGCCATCGTCTCTCCCACGATTTTTAGCGATTTCGCGCTACAGTTGGCGGGCGAATCGTTGAGTGTGTGCCAGTACCGATAGCCCCGCTGAACGTAGGGTTCGTAGGGTAGGGGGTGTATCAGGTCGATGGTGGGGATACCCGCCCGATTGAGAGGGATGTGGTCGTCTTCCACCGACTGCGTTTCGTCGAAACGAAACACCTCTCCGTACCCCAAAGACTGTGCGATACCAAACACCTTTTCGTTGGTGGCGGGGGCATACTGTTGAGAGTTCTCCTCTTTGGGAATAACGAGGTTTTTACCGCCCACCATATCCAGTAGCACTCCGTACAGAGGTTGCCCAATTTCTGGGTAGTCTTTATATTTTTGTGCGAGGAGGATTGAGCCTAGCAGAACGCCGTCTCCCGCACCGTTGTTACCGCGAAAGTCGCCGTAGTCTTCACCGTCTACAAATGCAAGCACTACTCCCGTTTTCGCCCTCTGCTCTTTTAGGATTCGTGCTAACTCTAGCATTATCGCTGTACCAGAGGCTGCGTCGTTTGCGCCGGGAATGGGGGCGAGGCGGTTCCAACCCTTCTCACCAAACCGAAAGCCTCCTTGTGCTACAGACGATCCCGGTCCATCGGCTACGGGGCGCGTATCCCAGTGCGAGACGATGAGGACGGGCATTTTGGCAGGAGCCTGTTTGCCTTCGGGGTAGAAGACGGCTATCACGTTGGTATAGGGTAGGTCTTTGTACTTGCCCTCTTGCAGAATCACTTTATCGGCGTACTTTTTTAGTTCGGTTTCGAGATACTCTAGACACTTCTTGTGCCCCGGTGAACCCAGATACCGCACCCCAAACGCACACTGCTTCTCTAGGCTCTTAAAGGCGAGGTCTCCATCGAAGGCGGGACGCTTTATCTTCTCTGGAGCCGGTTGCGGTGCAGGGGCGGGCTGTGATACGGGGGTTGCGTTGGCTACGTTCTCGCCTACGCTCTGCTTACACCCTACCGCTAGGCAGAGTAGCCCCATGCACAACAGAGTGGCGAGGGTTCTATTTCGCATCCGAGACCTTTCCTTTTATCACGAGCCTTTCGTCGGGCTTCGAGATGGTTTTGTGTTCCTTGACGTAAGCCTTTATCATCGCTTCAAGGTTTTTGTCGTCTAGCCGCTTGGTCTCTTCCTTGTCAATATCGTCTTTTTTCCAGATATTGAAGTAGCCTAGCGCACCGTTTGCTAATGGGGTAGGCATTGCGACCTTGTACTTCTGACTTTTATCCAAGGGACTCCCGTCTATCTTCACGGAGAGGATACGTTTCTCCTTCTCAGCGGCGGCATCTATGGTGACAACCATGCCCGAAAAGTGGAGAAAACCGCTGTTCGATTTGGGGAACAGGTATAGCCCATGCTCCAAACCCTTTAGTATTTGGCTCCCCGTTAGCTTTAGAACGGTGATGCTGTCGTCTTTGTACTCCAGCAGTTTTAGGAACTCTTTTAGCGAGACGGTTCCTTTAGCAAGTTTGGTATCTTCGGTAAAGTAGGAGGCGGCAATCAGTGCAATATCGGTCTTGGTTTCACTACGGAGGCTATCCGCAACAAGGTTCCCGATACTGTTCTCTTTTGCTCCAATCTCTTTGGTGGTCAGTTCTACTTCGGCTTTTAGGCTCTCTTGCGCTCTTACAAGCGTGTTTGAACCCATCAGTGCCGCTCCGGTTAGTATCCCACAGAGGGCGATTTTCGCCCACCCTCGTGTTGGTTTCATTTCTCGTTCCTCTTTCTTGTCCTCACATCCTGTCTGGTCGCTCCTTACCAACAGGTCTATTTAACAAACCCTAACTCTCGCTTAGTCTTGTGTCAGATTTTTTTGCGACTGTTGCCACTGCAACCAGTTGTCCATAAAGGGGTCGAGGTTGCCGTTCATCACACCAATCACATCACCTGTTTCGTAGTTTGTCCGTAGGTCTTTTACAAGGGTGTAAGGGTGAAAGACGTAAGAGCGGTCTTGACTACCCCACTCATTTGCTTTCGCCTCCCCGCGTAACGACGCACGGCGTTCATCGCTCTGTTGTTGTTCCAATGCAATAAGACGGGCTTGCAGAACCTGCATCGCCATCGCCTTATTTTTGTGTTGTGACCTCTCATTTTGGCAGGTCACGATGATGTTGGTAGGTAGGTGTACAATACGAACCGCCGAATCGGTTTTGTTGACGTGTTGTCCCCCTGCTCCGCTCGAACGATAGTAGTCGATGCGCAGGTCGTCGGGGTTAATCTCTATTTTTATCTCTTCCCCGATGTCTGGGAGTACCTCTACCCTTGCGAATGAGGTCTGTCTGCGTTTATTGGAGTCGTAGGGCGAGATACGTACTAGGCGGTGTACCCCATGCTCTGAGCGCAGATACCCGTAGGCATTTTTGCCGTGTAGCATGAGCGTTGTGCTTTTCAAGCCGTCTACTTCGCCTTCGCTCTCTTCTACTACCTCTGCCTTAAACCCTCTGTTTTCTGCCCATCTCAGATACATCCTTTGCAACATTCGTACCCAGTCACAAGCATCGGTTCCGCCTGCCCCCGCTTGTATCTCTAGTATTGCGTCGTTGTGGTCGTACTCGCCAGAGAGGAGGGTCTCTAGTTCTAGACGGGCAATCTCTTTTTCGAGTTGTGTAGCCTCCGTCAGCAGTTCCAGAAGAGTACTTTCGTCGTGTGTCTCCTCTTCTGCCAGCAGTTCCGCCATGACCTCTAGGTCACTGAGGCGTTGCGCGGCTTCGTGGAGGGGGGCTAGTTTCTCTTTTAGGCTATTTAGTTGTTGTAGTAGGCTCTGTGCGAGGCTTGTGTCGTCCCAGAAGGTGGGCTGAGAAGCCGCCTGCTCTAGTTCGTGAATCTCTGCCTCTATACGAGGCTGGTCAAAGATGCCCTCCGAGTTCGGATATCTGCTCTCTTAGCGACTGCGCTCGCTCTCGTATCTCTTCCAGCAAAGAATCTCTCCTTCATTACAAAATGTGTTTACAGTATACTTGTCGGTTATCTTAGGAGTCAACCTTAGCCCTACCTCGTTAGACACTACAATAGGTCAAAAGGTTTCTTAGGGTTGAAACTCGTTGGGGTTTATCCATCTGTCTAGGGTTGCCGTAAAGTTTTTGGTTTTGCCCAAAGAGGGGCGTAGCACCTGTAGCGTTACGTTATCGCCCGGCTTGTGGGTCTGAATCGCCTCTAGGAAGTCCTTACGGTCTCCGATGGGCTTGTCGTCTACCGAAAGCACGATATCATCGGTTTGTAGCCCAGACTTTGCCGCGGGACTATCCTTGAGAATCTGTGTTGCGATAACTCCGTGTTTTGCCTCTAGGTGAAAACGTTGTGCTGTCTCTGTAGGGAGGTAGTCGTATCCCATACCCAAGAAGGGGGTTTTTGCCTTAGAGGTTGCCGCCCGTCCTGTCATGATAATCTCTTTCACGATGCGGCGGACGGTGTTGGAGGGAATGGCAAAACCTAGCCCGATACTGCCTCCTTGCGGGGTAGAACTGAGGATAGCGGTGTTTATTCCGATAACCTGCCCGTGGATATTCGCCAATGCGCCGCCAGAGTGTCCGCGGTTTATGGCAGCATCGGTCTGGATTGCGCCGTCTAGGGTGCGATTCTCATCTACGCGCAGGTTATGGCGATTGAGGGCAGAGATAACCCCTACGGTGGTAGAGGAGCCTAGTCCGAGCGGGTTCCCAAGCGCGATAGCCCACTCCCCGACCTGCAACTGGTCGGAGTCACCGAACTCTGCGGCGGTAAGGTTGGCGACATCTACGCGCACCACCGCTAAGTCCGTCGCTTTGTCCATGCCGACAAGGTGGGCGTAGTACCATTTTCCATTCGAGAACGTGACCCGCACTCTTTCAGCACCTTCGATAACGTGTTCATTCGTTACGATATATCCATCAGGGGTGAGGATAACACCGGAGCCTTTACCGCGAACCTCTTTCACCTCGTAGCCGCTGTCATCTGTGCCTTTAGCAGAGCCTACGGTGTCGATGTTGACGACGGCGGGGTCGAGTTTCTTCACCGCTTTTACGATGCGGTTCTCGCCAATATCCATCACCGCAACGGGTTGGTTGAGGAGTTCGAGTGCGCGTTGGCGTGCCTCTGGTTCTGGTGTGAAGGGGGCACCCTTCCACTTAAAAATAAGCCACCCAAAGGTTATCCCCGTTATGAATATCAGCGCGATGCCCAGAATACGGCGCATGGAACCAGCCTCCAAAGGATAAGAAATGCCCCTTATGAAGAGATACAAAAGGGGCAAAAGAGAGGGTGGGGGGCGACTTTATTGGAAAGTGGGGCGACTAAGCACGGAGTTGTCGGAGTAGGTTCGCCATTTCGATGGCGACGACTGCGGCTTCTGCGCCTTTGTTTCCCGCCTTGCTACCAGAACGTTCGATGCCTTGCTCGATGCTCTCGACGGTGATAACTCCAAAGGCGGTTGGAGTATTTGATTCGAGAGCGACGCTGTTGACTCCGCTGGTGACGGCACTGGCGATGTGGTCGTAGTGGGTGGTTGCCCCGCGAATCACACAGCCTAGTGCGATAAGTGCGTCGTACTTTTTGCTTTGTGCCATCGCTTTTAGGGCGATAGGTATTTCAAAACTACCGGGAACCCACGCAACGGTAACGCGGTTTTCGTCGGCTCCGTGCCGTTTGAGAGCGTCAAGTGCTCCTTCCAGCAGAGCCTTGGTAAGAAAATCGTTAAAGCGGCTGACTACTATCCCTACCGAGAGGTCTCGTGCTATCAGGTCGCCTTCTACTACGGTTGCACCCATTCTTTTGGCTCCTCTTGGGAACCCACCTCTTCTCCTATATAACAGGACGGATTGGGAAGGGGGTTCCGTTTCACTTTCCTTTGGTTATTTTTGTTCTAAGGTTAAATCTTCGGGACGGAAGAGATGCCCCATCTTTTCGGCTTTGGTCTGTAGGTAGCGCAGGTTATGCGGGTTTGGAGTAGTAGTAATGGCTACCTCCTCTACAATCTCTAGCCCATACCCCTCTAATCCAACTACTTTTTTGGGGTTGTTGGTCATTAGGCGGATTTTGCGGATACCCAAATCTACCATTACTTGCGCCCCGATACCGTAGTCGCGCAAATCGGGTTTGAAGCCTAGCATCTCGTTTGCTTGTACGGTATCTGCGCCTTTTTCTTGGAGTTCGTAGGCACGGAGTTTGTTGACTAAGCCGATACCGCGCCCCTCCTGCTCCAGATAGATAAGTGCGCCGCTACCGGCTTCTGTAAGTGCTTCGAGGGTTCTTTGCAGTTGAGAACCGCAGTCACAGCGTAGCGAGTCGATGAGGTCTCCGGTCACGCAGGAGGAGTGCATACGCACCAAAACGGGGTCTCCTGTAGTCACATCTCCTTTTACAAAGGCAACAATCTGGTAGGGGGGGACGCTGGCTTCGTAGGCGTGTACGGTGAACTCGCCGTAACGACCAGTAGGAAGAGTGGTGGTTGCGACTCGTTTGACCAGTTTTTCGGTTCTACGTCGATAGGCGATAAGGTCGGCAACCGAGATGATTTTGAGGTCGAACTCTTGCGCGAGAGCCTCTAGTTGGGGGAGCCTCGCCATGCGCCCGTCGTCCGCAACAATCTCACAGAGTACCCCTGTGGGTTGGAAACCTGCAAGGCGACAGAGGTCTACGGTGGCTTCGGTATGCCCTGCACGACGTAGCACCCCGCCTTCTACAGCGCGTAAGGGGATGATATGACCGGGGCGTGCGAGGTCTTCGGGGGTTGCATTGGGGTCTACAAACACCTGCACGGTGAGAGCGCGGTCGTAGGCAGAGATACCTGTGGTAGCTCCCTTGAGCGCGTCTACCGTCTCTCCCATAGCGGTTCCTAGTCGGGCGGTGTTGTTTTTGACCATCATGGGGATCTGGAGTTCGTTGAAGCGCTCTGCGGTGGTGGGTACGCAGGGGATACCGCGCCCGTATTTGATGATGAAGTTCATCGCTTCTGGGGTACAGCACTCGGCAGGGATAATGAAATCGCCCTCGTTTTCGCGGTCTTCGTCGTCTACAACGATAACGATTTTCCCAAGCCGAATATCGGCAAGAGCCTCTTCGATGGTGTTTAGTGCCATTGCACTTCCTCTTGTGGGGTAGATGTAGAAGAGAGTATACCTCAAAACGGGTATGGGCGGGGTAGGTGCAGGGCGAAAGTGGGCTACTTTCCCAAGAGAAATGTTTCTTGACAAAACGAGGCTCTGCGAATATAATAGTTTGTGTGAATGATGCCGGATAGTGCAGCGGTAGCACAACTGTCTCTGGAACAGTAGGTCCTAGGTTCGAATCCTAGTCCGGCAGTTACTCTGATAATTGATAATTATTGACAATTAAGGATATTCCCTGTTAATCTGTTCGTGACTAACTATTAAGGTCACCTCAGTTGTACACAGATTTCACCTCTATTTCCTGGGAAGAAGCCGTTCGCTCCTTCCTCATCCACCTTAAAGCCGTTCGCGCTCACAAGACGGTACTCTTCTATTCTGTCCAACTCGGACAACTCACTCAGTGGGCGGAACAAAACAAAATCCCCCTCGTCTCCTTTGGTAAACGACACCTCGATGAGTATCTCGTTTACCGCCTAGATGCTGGGAGAAGCCAGACGACCCTCCACCACGATGCTGTCTGTGCGAAGGCTTTCATGAAGTGGTGCCAACGCAACGATGTCATTCCCCGAAGCCTGCTTGCCGACTATGAAGTGCGAGACGCTCCCACTCCTCCGAAATATATGCCTAGTGAACAGGACATCCGTTCACTTCTTAATGCCGTTTCGACCTACTGGGACATTACCAAGAACCCTGATGTCCGCTACTGCCCTGTCGCAAAACGCTCCTTCCACCGTGAGCGCAACTATGCTCTCCTCCTCCTGCTTCTTGATAGTGCCTGCCGTATCGGTGAAGTCCTCAACTTGAAGTTGGAGGACTATCGTACCGACGCACAGCAAATCACCGTGCGGGAGAGCAAAGGGCGGGAACCGCGTGCCATTCCCGTCTCTAAAGAGTGTGCAAAGGCGGTGGATGCTTGGCTAAAGGTGCGTAGGCGAATAATGGGCAATGTGCCCAAAGGAGGGGATGCAGGTTGGCTGTTCATCAGTGAGACGGGTGGAATAATCGATCAGTGTCGCTTCTTAAAGTCCTTGAAGAGTTTGACCGCGTTCGCAGAGTTGGAGGGTAACATCACGCTCCATAGTCTGCGCCGTTATAGCCTCAATCACCTTGCCAAGTTCAACCTCCTTGCCGCTCAGACTATCGCCGGTCACAAAGATACGCGCACTACGCTCATCTATACCAAGATAGACCCCGATTTCATTCGTGATATCCATGAGCGCGTGGGAGTGGTGCGAGGCATTCTCACCAGTAAGCAAGCGGAGAAGCGTAAGCGGTTGGTTTAGCGGTGAATTCTACTTAACAGCGTGAAGGTAATAACTTTGCTGGCAGAAATTACCCTCCCATTCCTAAAATAGGGGACGCGGTGGTAGTGTTTGTCGTGCCACAATGGGTGCTATCAATAGGGCTATGGAGGGGGTTCCCGATAACCCCTACCATAACCCTATGGTTTGAGAGGAAAAATGGCAAAAACTCAGTGCCATTTTTCGTGTAACTTCCCCTCTTCTTCCTGCTCTCTACTGCCCACGTTCACAGTCATCATCAGGGAATGGAGGAGAGTGGGAGGAGCGGGGCGGGCTAGGCGGTGCTACGCTTGTACGCTTTGTTGTTGGGAAGCATCCCCCTTTGCCGGGGCGCGGGTTCCTGTGGATACTGTCTTGTTGGAATGTCTGGCACATCAGTAGCCCGAAAGGCATTGAGGGGATATCTATTAAGGGAGTTCTTTGTGTCAACCAATAGCCTTGTGGCGAAGTGCAACCCGGATGGCTCCTTCGCTACCGTGTTCTGCGTGTCGTGTAGCGGGGGCGAGCATAGAGTGCAAACGGCTTTTAGGCGACTCTCTCTTCCATATTCTTGACGAACGCACTTTGCTCCCTAAAAAGAGGGGCGCTCAGATAGTTGTTGAGCTCCCCTTAATGTTTTGCCTATGCACTGCCTTAACCGCCTACACTTCACCCTCTAGCATCTTGCGGATATCCTCCGATAGACCTTGACGACGTGCATCTGAAACACTCTCAGGGTTTTTCAACACAGGTAGCGTCTGTCGTAAGAGTGTATAGAGTTGGCTCGTGATGCTTCCCGCCTCGGTAATGGTGATGGGGAGAGGATTCTCACAATCCTCTTCAGTGACTGCTTCCACGATGGAAGCCTGTTTGGTCATAGCGTGTTCTCCTCTATGTCGGCTCTACCAGCGACAGCCATTGGGAGCAAGCGCCCCTTCCGACCAGTCGCACCCCATGTCTACCTCTGCATCTTCGCGTCCATCATCCGCATAAAAGGGGTTCTCATCCTCATCCTCGTAGCCGGTTTGGATTCGTAAGAGTGGCACATTGGGAGGAGGCAGAAACGCACTCAAGGGAATAAGCAGTTCTTGAGAAGGTGTGGCAGTCGCCATACTATCTCTCCTTTCTAAAGGTGCAAGGTTTTGGAGAGTATTTGGATTTTCTCCTGCCCAAGCGTAGAAGGGGCGCGACGCTATGACAAGCAGAGTTGCCTGCAAACAACTCCGCCCACAAAAAATCCCGACGCATAGCAACGTCGGGAAGAGAGATATATGCGTCTATGTCTGGGGTGTCTTTCTGGTTCTTCGTGCGGGGCTCTTTGGAGATTCCGCGGGTTCTGGCGGTTTAGCTGGCAGTGCGAGAAGTTTCGGCTCTTGCCATCTTTTTGCGTAACGACAGCATAGCCCAACAACCAACCTCTGCTCTCCATGGAGTTGCACTCTGTCATGAACGCCAGACGCTAACTCCTCACACGCCTTGTTCGGGTCTTCGTAGAGAACGCCTTTGGGGACAAGGGTTCCGCTAACGTGCCGGATGCAAACGGCATAGTAGCCTGCCTGCCTCTCCGCGCTCTGGTTGCGTAGTTGCGGCTCTCCTATAGATTTGAGGGCTACTCCCTGTGGCGGTGTTTTCCGCCTCATCTGCTTCTGCTCGTCCTGTTGCGCCATCCGAAAGGCTTGCGGCGCGAGTTCCTTGCCCTTCTCCTCTACCGCCTGTATGCCGCTCAGTTCGCCCTCATACCCGATTTTTTGACAGAGGGGAGCGGAGAACTCGAGCGAGTGAAACCGAACGGCGTAGCGGGTGTACGAGACCATGCACTCCTCTCCATTGGGTAGCATCGCCGTAAAACAGTGTTCCTTGAATTGGTATGCAATTCCACTCTGTCTCTGCGAGCCCCCTCCCACCGCTTCTCGCTCCGCGGGTGTGAGCGTTATCCATTTCACAAACTTCATCTACTTCTTACCTCCCTTCGCTTTCTGCACCTCCCTGGTCAACTCCGCCTCCTCACAATCCCCGTCCACGACCGCAACTTCAATCACAATATGGGACATCTTGTTCGTTCCTTTCACTCCCTGTTGTCAGGTTTCATCGCGAACCCCGGTGCGGGTTCTCCTGTCAGCGTAACTTTACGGAACCAATGGGATCGATTTGCGTTGCGCGGAAGCAACGGCAATTGCCAGGTAGACCTCTTGCCCGCTAGGCTCAGTAGGTACAGAGAAGTGGCTTCATCGCTACCCTCTCGACTCGTTGACAACTCGATTTTAAGGAGAATTTGTATATGTCTAGTTTGCTTAATGCCTTCAAGGCTGCGCGTCGGGTC
>OMJJ01000316.1 GCA_900299305.1 bacterium
AGGGGCATGATAGGTCTCCGGTTCGTGGTTGATTGCACACTCACTATACCGCAAACCTATCATGCACAAACTACACTAGCAACTTGAGTTATCTTAGATGGATATTAGCCAAACGCCAACTACAGAATCCATGAAATCTTTGCTAGATACGCTTATGGATAGAAGTGGGCAAGACCGTGACTTTTTGTACTACTTGGCAGGTTTTACCCACTTTCAAGAAACACAGGGATTGCTAAGTCAATATGGGATTTCGGTAGACAGTCGAGGGCGTGTTTACAATTCGCAAGACAATGCGGTCTATGTGAAGATTTTGGTGAGCGATGTAGACAGAAAAATGAGTAAGTCAGTAAAAAATTACCTATCTGAAAAGGGGTGTCCGCTGTATCAAAATCGTATTGATATGTGGAGTCGCCAACTAAACAGATACGTAGATAGATACCAACCTCAGCATTCAAGAGAAACGCTCTGGGAGTACAATCAGAATTTGGATGCATACTATGAGATGCGTCTTGAGGAAGAGGTACAACTCTATCGGCATCTAAATACGGTTCACTGTCTGGTGTATCCTACTACACTTAATTGTGCATACCATGTAGAGCGGCTCTTGAATCATGTTCGATTTGTCCTGTGTGTCCCTGCCGAGGACAAGATGCCCAATGTCTCTTTTCACCGCCTTTGGCACTACTACCAGAACCCACCCTACAGTCTTCATAAACCCATCTGGATACTCACAAAAAACGACCATACGGATTTTGTGAGAGAGGCTCTGGAAAGTAGCGATATGCAGTACCATCTCCTAGATAGCCTCACGCCCCAAGAGATACTGCACGACATTACTTCTTTAGTACAACGTGATATTGAGGCGAATAGGTAGGAAAAATGAGGCTCCTACTATCCGAATCGAATTTGGACGAATTTTTTCAGCACAGAATAGATATGTATGTTCAACGCGGTTCAGGTTATGCTCACGACGTTTCTCAGATTCGCCTTCTTTTGGAGAGTTCAACACAAGATAGTATTGAAAGCCTTGTAGAATACTTGCGCCCTTGGAGTATTGAGGAGGAGGGCGGGTTTATGTATAGAGAGTTGCTCCGTTTGATAGCAATGCAAACTTTATGCTATATGGCAACGATGGACTCAGACGCAAAGCATAAACTAGAGAGCATTTTCGTATCCAATGACAGTAGGTGGACAAGTTACGAAGGTACTGTTTGGGGCGGAATTCCGGACACCTACTGCCTTCCCAAGCCTTACGAAGATTTTTTGAGATGCTTGAAAGAGGTATTGGAATGTGCTGAATATGTCTGAGAGAGGCGACTATGATATTACGACCAGAATACAGATATTTGCGAGATAGAGAGGCTTATGAAGTATTTCATCTGATAGATATGCTCCGAGACTTTTCTATGTATGATTACAATCATGTTCTTACGCGAATGTGGCACGTTGCAGAGGTTGAGGAGTACACGCCCTACATACAGACTGAGAAGTTGGAGCGCATCTATGGTTGGGATACTCAAATGAATTCCAATGGGATACTGATAGACGGTACACTGTTTATGGAGACGGTGGGTACCCTTCACGAGATAGAAAGTGGCATTTTTATGCGTGTTATAGATGCAAACAGTCCCATACAACTTCCCTCTACTCCCCGCTTTTGGAAGGGACCGGATACCTTTCAATCTCCGAATATAGACATAGAGATTCGTATTAGCGAAACCTTTTTTTATGAAATTATTACCGAGGATACCAGTATTATCGACTGCCTGACCTATAGGTACAAAATGTGGGAGTGATATTAGAGTGTTGGAAGTGAAGCCCATGCCACGCCGAAAGATAACCTATCAAGAGGGTGATTGGATTACTCTCCCGCTAAAAGGAGGAGGGTATGGGCTTGGCATTGTAGCACGAGTTGGTAAGGGAGGAGTGATATTAGGCTATTTCTTTGCTCCGCGCTATCCCAAACTACCCACTGCACAGGACACAAAAGGGTTATCGGCATCAGACGCAATACTCATTGCTCGATTTGGTGATTTAGGGCTTTTGAGAGATGAATGGCACGTTGTTTGCCATGCTGAAAACTGGAAGCGTGAAGAGTGGCTCATGCCAGAGTTTGGCAGAATAGATAGGGTAGAGACCAGTACAGGCTATCGCACCTTATACCATGAAGACAGGCTAACAGAAATTGTGCAGTGTGTTAAGGTTAGTGCCTATGAAGCCGTTCAATTACCCCACGATGCTTTGTGTGGCTACATGGCTTTGGCGATACATTTGAACAGGCTACTTTTATGATAAGGGAGGAGGCTTAGGGATGGAGGCGAAAATAGAAAATCTCGCTTGTTTCGTCTATCCCCTTCTCTTACCCATGAAGGGCTATCCTTTATGAACAACCGTTCCAATGAAAACAAAGGCGGCTAGAACGGGCTAATCTCTTTGAGTACGCCGTGTATTTCGGGGGCGGGAGCCGTCTCTACTTCGGTGGTGCGTGTGTAGAGGGGGCTAAGGGTTCCTGCAGGTTGCATCTCCATAAGGG
Source organism: bacterium (assembly GCA_900299305.1). Taxonomy (GTDB): domain Bacteria; phylum Armatimonadota; class Chthonomonadetes; order Chthonomonadales; family Chthonomonadaceae; genus CAIJLM01. The sequence continues at coordinate 2,534 of OMJJ01000316.1, forward strand.
TATCGCCGCGCCAGTTCGCGGTGTACTCTTTGTTGAGGAGGGTGTAGTTTGCGGTGCGCTCTTTGGGCTTCCAGCGGAAGGTAACGATGTCGCCGTTTCGCAGTGCTTCAACCCACGCATACCCACCGCGGTGTTCCTCGTTGCGATGACGGTTGTAGTTTACGTATACGATGAGCTCTTCGGGGGTGGCTTCGTCGGGGATACGGACGGCGAGAACCCCACGCGCCTTCATAACGACCTCAAGATAGCCCTCACGTGGTAAAGAGGAGAGTACGTTCGCCCAGCGGGTATCGCGGGAGAAGAGTAGGTGTACACGCACCGCCTCCTCTTCGCGTTGGATGGCATGATGCCACAGGGAGTACAAGGCACGCATACCAGCGGCGGTAGACCGTAGGGTGAGGCGGGGATTGGTAGGGTCGAAAGCGTCGTTATAGAGCGACCAACTCGCAAACAGCCCGATAGCCTTCTGCGCCACGTCCTCCGCAAGTAGCCCCTCTTCCGGGTGATTGACGCACCACATCACTTCGGGGAAATCGACCTCTACTTCGCGTTCTACCCAACCGAGGTCGAGGAGTTGCGCTTCTAGGAGGTGGTTACGTCCAAACCGCTCTACATCCAGATAGTAGGCGGGGTCTACCTCATTCCCTAACAAGATAGCCAGTTCTATCATATCTTTTAGGAAGGCGACGTCTCCTTGAAAGCGGTCTGCTCCTGCGGTACGGTGTGGGAAGAACCCGAAATCTGTTCCAATGGTCTTTAGAAGGGCGTAGTTTTCCTGTACCCATGCGACCATCTCTTCATCGCCTGTCCATATCCCGTAGACCATTGCACCTAGCAAGAAACCCGCGTTGCTGTGCAGGTATCGCGCCGCTTTTGCAGTTAGCCGCCCTTGTTTGTCGAATGCCCCCGACTTTTCGCGAATAAAGCGTATAAAGCCGTGTGCGAGGCGTTTTGCGTAGGAGTTGTTGGTGGCTTTGGCAAAGCGCACTAATGGGAAGACTATCTGTCCCCCGATAAGGCTATCTACCACTCTATCGACGGGAGGAGTTCTATCTACCCATCCGCCTTGTGGGAGGGCGGAGGCAGGGAACCAGCAGTAGTCGGTGTGCCATACTACGGTGTGGTATAGCCCGGTAACGAGCCTTTCGGCGGCATTAAGGGCAACCACATCCTCAAAAGCGAGATAACGGGTTGTCCAAGCCATAAGCGCACCACGCTGTGTCCATTCTAACTCAATAGTGGGCTGTTGGGGAACCGTCCAGGGGGTGGGAGGTACAACAATCAGTCCGTCTTCGCCCTGATGTTGGTACAAGTGGGTGAGGAGCATCTCGTCACGGGCATCGGGGCGGGTGCCGGTCATTATGCGGAGAAGGGTGAGTGCTTCTAGGAGGTGTCCTGCGGTATCGCCGTAGTCCCAAGGGGTGTGCATGGCGACGGGGGGACTGGTGTGTAACTCCACATAGGAGTAGGGTTGCCCCATTAGGTTGGGGTTAAGCAGGTTGACACAACTCTCTTGCGCCAACCTAGCACGCGCAATTAAGTCGTAAGGGCAAGCACGAACGGTTGATACGAGAGGTACGAGTACTTCCTCGAAAGACATGGGCTTCTCCTACATCAACACTGCGCCCGGTGAAGCACACACTAAAATCTAACACGAGAATATACGGGCGATTTATCAGGCTATTCGTGAACTTCATTTCGGATTCCTGCTCTGTGGTGCGAAATATAAAATAATTTTAATAGAGGTTGTCCATTTGGGTTTGGGGGTGTACCTGCTTAGGTCTCTTGACAAAATAGTGAGGACGCGATAGACTTGTAACATCGCTTACTAAAGGTCGTTACCATGCCTTCTAACTATCCCGAAATTCACCCTTTTGTTGTCTCCAGCCTTGCCCATGAGAGTCCCGAAGAGATTCGGAACCGCATGGAACAACAGGGCTATCTCTTCTTTAAGAGTCTTATCTCGCAAGAACAGATTAACGCGACCCGCGCCGAGGTTCTGAACTTGTTACACTCTGCCCAGTGGCTGAAAGCGGGTTCGGAGGTGATGGATGCTGTATCTGCGCCCGGTGCTAACTACGTCGAGCCTTCTCCCCCCTATATGGCAGTCTATAACGAACTGATAAAAGGGGAGGAGTTCAACCGTCTCGCTCTGGATACGGGGCTGATTGGGATGCTAGATACCCTCTTTGGGGAACCTACATTGGCGCACTCTCGAAATATCGCCCGTATCATCTTCCCGCAAAACACGCTCTACACCACCCCCTCCCACCAAGACTATATCCACATTCAAGGAACAATGGACACCTATACCGCGTGGATTCCGCTAGGGAACTGCCCAATGGATTTGGGTAGCCTTGTGGTTCTGGAAGGCTCTCATAAAACGGGTATTTTGCCAGTAGAGTCGGCGTATGGGGCGGGTGGACTTGGTATCGCAACCGACCACCTACCGTATCGGTGGGTAGGGAGCGATTTTGAGTGCGGGGATGTGGTGGTGTTTCATAGCCTTACGGTACACAAGGCTCTTCCCAACATCACAGAAGAGCAGATTCGCCTCTCCGTCGATTTTAGGTATCAGCCGCTCTCTCACCCAATAGATGCTTCATCGCTACTGCCCCATCATAATCGAATAACGTGGGAGGAGGTGTATGCGGACTGGAAGCACGACGACTTAAAATACTACTGGCAACATCTACCCATACAGTACGCCTCTCACGACCCGAAAGTTCTGGAAGTGCGCTCTCAGGCACTGCAAACCAAAAAGGAACCCGCAAACTCATGATAAAAGTTCTCGCTCTTGTTGCTCTCTCGCTCTTTACAACCAGTGGCATTCTCGCGCAGAAAGGTGGCGATTTGAAAGCCGCAGTCTCCAAAATAGACATCACTCCCAAGAAACCCGCGTTTTTAGCGGGGTACGGCGCAAACCGCAAAAGCACTTCGGTACACGACCCCGTATCGGCGCGTTGTTTGGTACTAGAGGCGGGGGATACCCGTATCGCTATCGTATCGTGTGACCTTATCGGCTTTCCGCGATATGCTACGGAGTCGGTACGGAGTCGGGTGAAATCGATTCGACCAGAGCATCTCTATATCGCGGCAACGCATACGCATTCGGGACCAGATACGCTAGGGCAGTGGGGACCCGACATCCAGACCAGCGGGGTCGATAAGGCGTGGTGGGCAGAGACCCAGAGCCGTATTGTGAAGATGATAGACGAGACAACCGCGAAACTGGAACCCGCCGCCCTCAAGTTCGCACACACCACCGACGTTCCCAAAGTCTCGAAGAACGCCCGTGTTTCCGAAATTCTGGATACAGAGTTGGGGGTGATGCAGGTCGTCTCGCCGACAAACGGAAAAGTTATCGGGACACTGGTAAACTTCGCGTGTCACCCGGAGGTGCTAGACTGCCATGCCATGAGTTCCGACTTCCCAAACTGGTTGTATCAGACGGTAGAAGCGAAGACGGGTGCGGTTTGCCTCTACCTCAATGGGGCGCAGGGCGGTATGATAACCGCGCTTTTTGACGAAGAGGTACTGCCTAAAGGGGAGAACTTCAAAGCGGCGGAGTTTATCGGGACGAGCCTTGCAAACCGCGCTTTAGAGATAATCCAGTCTGCCACTGTAGTAAAAGACCCGCCCATCCACACCCAACGCCGTATCTTCCAAGTTCCGATGGAGAACGTGATGTTCAAAACGCTTATCAAGTTGAAAGTGTTTCCCAACTTAATGAACAAAGAGGGGAACATTGAGACGGAGGTAAACCGCATTACGATAGGTGACGCGGAGTTCCTAACCCTGCCGGGTGAGGTGCTACCCAATATCGGCTTCATGCTAAAGCGCAACATGACGGGTAAAACCAAGTTTCTGCTAGGCTTAACCTGCGACGAACTAGGCTACATTCTGTGTGAAGCGGACTTCGGGCTGAAAATCTACGACTACGAATCGCGGGTCTCTGTTGGCTCTCAGATGGGGGAGATAATGGTGCAGAACCTAAAGCAACTGCTAAAGCACTAAGGGGACGGCGATGTCCGAAACAGAGGAAGCAACTCCGAGTTTGGATAGCCTGTTCCGGCAATGTAAAGGGGAACTGCGCCTTGCCCAGTCGCATCTGAATGCAAAACGCAAAGCAGATAGAAGGGTATTATGGGAGAGAACAGGCTTAGTATTGAAGTGGGGTGTCGCTATTTTAATGGCAATAACCTTATCCGGCTTCTGGTTCCCTGATGAGGACAATGGACATAAAACGTTTTGGGAGCGGTTTGCTCGCTACGAATGCCCCGCCTTCTCGCTACTTGAACAATATGTAGCGAGTGCGATTGCGCGTGGCAAAAGCATCTCGTTTACCGTTGTCCAACAAGAGTTGCTACGCGATGCCCTAACACTTTATGTAGAAGTAAGCAAAAGAAATTGGTCTACAGCAGTTCGGAATGCAGACCCTATTGTGCGGATACTACAGCACTTGGGAACGGAGGCAGACCTTCCTGCCCTGAAAGCACTGGAGAGAGCGATTCCGCGATGGGATACCGCCGCCAAATCGAGGTTGCGTACCGCTATCTCTGCGGTGGAGCGGCGGGTACAGGAGAGGAAGGAGAACCAAATGCTTTTGCGCCCTGCCGATGAGCAGGGGGTGCCGAATAGCGAACTCCTACGCCCCCTCCCATATACTCCAGAAGACCATCCCGAAGAGTTGCTTCGCCCCCATCAAGAGGGAGGCTAGTCCTTAGAATAGGTGGACTTCCGCCTCTCATTAAGAGAGAGCAGGGGGCTAGTCATGAGGGTAGTGGCGAGTGCCATGAGGACAAGCATCGCGAATACGGACGGCGACAGCACCCCCAAGTCGTACCCGATGTTCAAAACAATCAACTCAACTAAGCCCCGCGTGTTCATCAGACTACCGAGTGCGAACGACTCCGAACGGCTCATTCCCGACCATCGTGCCGCCAGATAACTTCCTCCGAGTTTCCCCGCTATCGCCACCCCGATAATCGCAAGCGCATATCCCCAGCCCCTTGCGTCCCCTAAGAGTCCAATCTGTGTTCGTAGCCCCGTAAAGGCGAAGAAGAGCGGCAAAAGCAGGTTCGCGCTAAGTACCCCCAAGCGTTCGCGGATAAGGATAGTGATACGCGGGTCACGAGGGAGTATCGCTCCCGCCAAAAACGACCCGAAAAGCACGTAAATCCCGATAACTTGGGTACACCACGCCGATACCAACAACAACAACAGACATCCCCCGACTACCCTCTGCTCGTTGAGTGGTTCGCCCTCTTGTATCTTTAGTAGGCTTGCCAGACGCGGCTTTACCACTCCAAACAGGAAGAGAACAAAGAGAAGGGCTAGAAGTACCGTTAGCAAAACAGATTCAAGGGAGGTAGCCTTTGCAATCGTTACCACCAGTGCCAGCAAGCACCATGCGGTTACATCGTCTATGGCGGCACAGGCGATAGCGGTGTTTCCCAAAACGGTACTCTTCAAGCCACGCTCTTCGAGGATACGCGCAAGTACGGGGAACGCCGTAATGCTCATAGAGATACCCATAAAAAGAGCAAAGGAGGGGAACGGAGTGCCAGCAGGTATAAGGGGACGATACAGAAACAGGGCAAGCGTTGCACCTAATAAAAACGGAATCACGATACTAGCGTGGCTAATAAGTAGGGCGGTCTGTGCGCGTTGACGCAGGTGGTCGAGTTCGATTTCGGAACCGATTACAAACATATAGAGAATAATGCCGAGCTGACTAAGCATACTCAGCGTACCTAACGAGGCAGGAGGGAACACCGCTCTCAAAAAGTCGGGGAATATCCAACCTATGAGGGAGGGACCCAACAGAATGCCTGCTAACATCTCTCCGATTACCGTCGGTTGCTTCCACCTACGGAATAGCCCTCCAACTGCTTTGGTTGCCGCGAGTACTACTACCAACTGTAGCAAAAGTCTACTTAGTGGCTGTTGGAGATTGCCTTGTATTCCACCTTGCTCATGAGCCGCTTTAGTAGGCACGACAGTGTGTCCCACGCCTGTTGTAGCAGGGGAGGGCATGAGGTGAGTGCCGCTTTTTAGGACACCAAACAGCCCTAATCCACAGACGCAGATTAGGGCGATATAGAGAGTGAGCGTTTTGGACATGGTGAGTACTACGCACTAGGCTTGCGCGAGTGCCATCTCTTCCCGCATCTCGTCCATGTAGGGGAATACTTCGCCCACATGGTCGTTGAATAGGTTCCCTATAAGCAGGTCGGTCAGGTGTCCTTTGTAGTGAGGGTGCTTCTTCACGAATCTACCGAAACTAAACCCATCGTAGTATTCGCACACAAGGCGGCGCATTCTGTCCATACCCTCGTTAAAGTCTGGTCCCCACTTTCCAAGTTGTGCGGCGGAGGTGTCGCCTAGGGTAAGCCCTTCCGAGATGGTGTCGGCGGCGAGTTGCCCGCTTTTTAGCGCAAGCAGTACCCCCGAAGAGTAGAGGGGGTCTAGGAAGCCGTGCGCGTCTCCGACTAGTACCCAACCATCTCCCGCACACTGTTTGGATTTATAACTATAGTCTTTGGTGGCGTAGTACTTATCACAGCGAGTAGCGTTGCTCAAGCGTCGTGTTATCTCTTCACAGCCCTCTACCTCTTCGTTATATATCAACTCATGGTCACGGTTTCCTGCGAAAAGTTCATCAAAAGCGCGTACAATACCCACGCTCATAATGTCGTTGTGCAGTGGGATGTACCAGAACCATCCCTTCTTGCCTTTAGTCTGAATAACGAGGGTGGCTCCACCATCGCGTCCTGGATCCCGTAGTGCGCCCTTCCAGTATGTCCAGACGGCTCCTTTTTTAAGTTCGGGGTCTTTTACAAGGAGGTTGAACTTGTTGCCAATAAAGGCGGTCTGCCCACTTGCGTCCACAACAACCTTTGCGCTAACCTCTTCTAGCCGTCCATCCTCATACTGAACCCGTACTCCTACCGCACGTTCACCCTCAAACAGTACCTCTCGTACTCGTACACCCTCCTGAACATCTACGCCATGTTCCCGCGCATTGTTCAGCATCATAAGGTCGAACTCACTACGCAGTACCTGCCATGTTTGCGAACACTCATGCGGGTTGTGGTCGGTAAAGTAGAACGGCTCCGAGATTTTTCCGTGCTGGCTTACAAACTGCACCGAAACCTTCTCTACAAAGGGGCTGTTTCGCATTTTGGGAAGCATATTTAGCCGCTTTAGTACCCAGTAGGTCTCTGGTATCAACGACTCGCCGATATGAAAACGAGGAAACTTTTCGCGCTCAAAGAGGCGCACCTTATGCCCGTTTTGGGCAATTAGCGTAGAGGTGGTAGAGCCAGCCGGACCTCCACCTATCACAACAACATCGACATCGCTCATCGTTCTCTCTCCTTGTCTCTATTTGGAAGGCTGGTGGGCAACCTCTTGCCAACTTCCTTCGGTAAGTTCATGGGGTTCGCGTACTTTGTGTAGCAGTTGGGTAAGCAGTTCCAACTCCGATTCGCTAAGATGCCCCAACTGCTTTTGATGACACTCACGTACTTTGTCGCTCAGTTCTGCTAAGAGCGCAAGCCCGTTTTGTGTAATGCCTACCTGTACCAACCGCCGATTCTCTGCGGGGCGTTCCCTGTCGATATAACCTCTTTCGACCAGTTTATCGAGGAGGCGCGTAATATCGGGCGCACGAGAGACCAACTGACTCCCCAGAAGAAGCGTAGGAACTCGGTGCGGGTGCGCCGCTTTTAGAAGGCGTAGCGCGTTGTACTGTTGGGCGGTAAGCTCGTACCCACCGAACAGGTCGTCCTCCAGCATCTTGAGGCGGTCATAGGTACGCCACAGATTCAAGAACGCCTCTTGTTGTGGAGAGTCGAAACGCAGTGACTTCTTGGGTTGTTGTAGGCTGTCTATACTCATAACAAAATAATACCCGTTCAAACAACAATTGTCAAGACAAGTATATTAAATTTTCCATATGGGTAGTTGGTCTGCTAAGTGATTAGGAGGTGGGGGCAAAGCGTCTGAGTAGTTTTTGTATCTTCGCCTTGTAAGGTTTGAACTCTTCCATCTTCAGTTTGGCGGCACAAAGCCCATAAACTATTCCGCTCACACCAAGACAAGTCAGCAGGACAATTAGTTGGCGAGCAAAAACACTATGCGTAGGCAGATAGACAATGAGGGAGTTCATTACAACAAGGGTGATTTTGCAAGCGATGGAAGCCCCCAGTGTCGCCAACACGATTTTGATACACGAGGCAAGCAGTACAATATCGTCTAGCCCTTTTAGCCGTTTTCGTAACAGAATGAACATCGTCATCATATGGATAGTGGCGGCGATAGAGGTAGCCAGTGCCAAACCAGAGACACCAAGACGCGGCTTGAGCCAGATATTAAGTGGGATAAATACCACCGTTACAATCGTGCCAACTACCACCGGAAGCCATGTCTCTTGAAGGGCATAGAAACCCCGTGTTAGGATGGAGTGCGCCGACCATGCGAAGATACCCACCGCGAACCACACGAGCACCTGCGCCGTCATCTCGCTATCTGCCGCGCTAAACTTACCAGATTGCAGAAGTAGTTTCACGGTAGGGAGTGCCAATACAATCATCAGGGCGGAGGAGGGGACGGTAAGGAACAGAATTTGTCGCACCCCCCTACACGCCGTCTTCTGTAGCTCCAAGATATTGCCTTCCGCCGCAAGTGCCGACATCAGTGGAAAGAGGGCTATGGCGGTGCTTTGTGCGAAAATTCCTAGAGGCAGTTGCATCAAGCGGTTTGCGTTCATAAATGCGGATTGCGGTCCATCACCCATATCCGAGGCGAAGCCGCGCCCAATAATCGTACTCAGGTAGGGCAACGAGAGACCAAAAATTACGGGGAGCATGAGGCGTATTACCTGCTTTACTCCCGGATGATTACGATGCTTGATAATGGCACGAGGGTAGAAATGTCCGTCATGTTTTACCAAGAGGTAGAGTTGGAATAGCACATTCCCAACCAGTGCGCCCAGTAGCCCTCCCCAACACAACCCCGCAACACCGGTATAACGTGAAAGCACCACTCCCCCAAAGATGATACCGAAGTTGTAGATAATGGGGCCCCATGCTTGCCCTACAAAATAGCCGCGTGCATTGTGCGTTCCGATAACCACGCTACCTATGATAAAACAGATTTGTGCCGGTAGCAGTATGTGAGAGAGTTCGACGGTCTTTGCCGCCTTTAGAGAGATGGGTATGGGCCCGTGTATTGTGTGCTGAAACACCCAAGCCAGTTTATTCCACACTCCATCGGGCATATTGGGGATATAGCCCGGATTGGTTAGGGCAACTAACTGCGGCGTAAAGATAAAGCCGAATATAGTGAGTAGCACCATAAGGAGGGTCATGCCCACCAAGACCACCGAGAAGATACGCCAAGCGTCCTTCTCTTGCTTTTGCGAGAAGTAGCTGGTGAATACGGGGATGAAGGCACTGGAGATAGCCCCTCCCGAAATAAGGTAGAAGAAGAGGTCGGGAATAGAGAATGCCGCATTATACACATCGGTTTCAAAGCCCTGTCCGAACTGGTGGGCGATGATGCGGTCTCGTACAAACCCCAACAAGCGGCTAAGAAGAATCGTAAGCATAAGAAGCTTCGCGGCTCCTTGTGAACGATTTTGTATACTCTCCATATCAGAAGAGGAGGTCTCTTTGTCGCTTGGAGGGTCTATTGTGGATGGCATTCCGTGTTACCTACTGGTTTCTGAGGCAAGATAGTTCTATTTTAACTCAAGTTGCTAGTGTAGTTTGTGCATGATAGGTTTGCGGTATAGTGAGTGTGCAATCAACCACGAACCGGAGACCTATCATG
>OMJJ01000317.1 GCA_900299305.1 bacterium
GGTCTCCGGTTCGTGGTTGATTGCACACTCACTATACCGCAAACCTATCATGCACAAACTACACTAGCAACTTGAGTTATCATAGTACAGATAGGTGAAATCTTTTCTGAAGGAGATGTGTTTGTGATGATGTCACGTCAGTTACGTCTTTTTAGTATTCTGTTCTTCACGCTTATTATGCTGTGGTCGGTAACGTTGGCGGTACTCGCCTTTACCCGCCCTGTAAAACGGCAAGGAGCGGGAAATACCGGTATCAAACTGCATAGCCTCTTCTCCGAAGGAGCCATTCTCCAACGCGAGAAGAAGATACCCGTATGGGGTACGGCACGGAGCGGGGAGCCTATTATCGTGGAGATTGCGGGGCAGAGGGTTAGCACCACCGCCGAAAACGATAAGTTTATGGTCTACCTCAAGCCCCTAAAAGCGGGAGGACCTTACACCCTCAAAGTACAGGGTGACACCACCGTTGAGGTGAAGAACCTCTATGCGGGTGAGGTGTTTGTATGCGGTGGGCAGTCTAATATGGAGTGGCCCCTCGCCGCCGCCGAAAACGGAACCGCCGCTATCGCCGACGCAAACGACCCCGATTTGCACTTCTACCACGTTCCCAAAACCATGAGTTTCGAGCCTCTGAAAGATGTGAACGCAAAGTGGGAGGTCTGTACCCCCGCCAATGCCGGTGGACACACCGCAGTAGGCTACTTCTTCGCGAAACTACTCCGCCAAAAACTGAAAGTACCCGTTGGGCTTATCGAATCGAACTGGGGAGGCACTCCCGCCGAAGCGTGGACGAGCCGTGAGGCACTCCGCGCAAAGCCCTCTTTGGACTATATGGTAAAAGCGCAAGACGACTATCGTCAACGCTACCCCGCTCTCAAAGAGGCGTATGACCGCGATATGCAGAAGTACCAGAAAGACCTAGAGAGGTCGGTTGCAGAGAACACCGCCGCCCCCAAGAAACCCCAAGAGCCGGGCAACCCCCTCAACCCTTGGGCACCCTCCACCCTCTATAACGGTATGATTGCCCCACTTCTTCCCTACGGAATACGTGGCGCAATCTGGTATCAGGGCGAATCGAACGCGGGACGCGCCTACCAGTACGGCACACTCTTCCCCACCATGATTCAGAACTGGCGCGATGACTGGCTACAAGATGAGTTCCCCTTCTACTTCGTTCAACTCGCCCCATGGGAACCCGCCGAACCCGGAACCTGGCCCGAACTACGCGAAACCCAACTCAAAACCCTCAAAATGAAGAACACGGGCATGGCGGTTATCACCGATGTAGGCGACAAAACCGACATTCATCCACGCAAAAAACAGCCCGTAGGAGAGCGGCTGGCGCTCTGGGCACTGGCAAAAATCTACAATCTTCCCGTAGAGTACTCCGGTCCACAACTAGAGAGCATCGAGTTTAAGGACGGCAAAGCGTACCTAACCTTCGCCCATGTTGCAGGTGGGCTGTCTACCTCTGGAGACGGCACACAAGGACACGGAGAACCACTTACTGGCTTTGAGGTAGTTGGACCAGAAGGCAACTACTCCACCGCAGAGGCACGTATCGAAGGAAACAAGGTAGTGGTGTGGAGTAAAGACGTTACCGCCCCCGTTGCGGTGCGCTACGGCTGGAAAAACTACCCTGTCGTCAACCTGTTCAATCGTGCAGGGCTTCCCGCGACCCCCTTCCGCACCGACGACTTCCCCTATATTACAAAGGGACGCTAAGGGGCTGTTACCAGTCGCGCCTAGTGCCGTCTCTATAGGCGCAAGACGCTAAACACTCTATTGCGGTGGCTTGCTCAGTTTTAGCAAGCCACCGCAACTTTCATAACTCGCCAAGAAAGGCATTTCCATGAAGCAACCAGAGACCGCCCCCAAGTTCACGCTCAATCGGCGTAACCTGCTCACCCAACTCGCTTCCGGGGTGTTTGTATGCACCAGCGGAATCACCTTCGCAGAGGAGTTGGTACGCACTCCTGCCCAAACTGAAGGCCCCTTCTACCCCGACAAAATGCCCCTCGATACAGACAATGACCTGCTTATCATCAACGATAGCATTACGGAGGCAGTAGGAACCGTAACCCACCTTACAGGGCGCATTATGGACGCAAAAGGCGACCCCATACGCAACGCTATCATTGAGATTTGGCAGGTAGACGGCAAAGGCTCTTATCTGCACTCTAAAGGGGCAAATAGTCAAAATGGGGGGGTAAAAGATAGCAATTTTCAGGGGTTTGGGAGGTTTCTTACTGGTTCTACAGGGGAGTACTACTTCCGCACTATAAAACCCGTTCCCTATCCGGGGCGTACCCCTCACATCCACGTAAAAATCAAAATCAAGGGACACGAGGCGTTTACTACCCAGTGCTACATCAAAGGAGAATCGCGCAACAAAACCGATGGAGTGCTAAAGGATATTCGAGACGATAAAGCCCGCGCTTCCGTTATTATTCCCTTTGAACCCGTAAAGAGTTCCAAAATTGGAGAACTAAAAGCGCACTTCGACATCGTAATGGGCTTTACCCCCTCTGCCTAGCACTCTCAACTATAGGCTAGTGCCGTAAAAACATCGAAAAAATGAAGAAGAGGCACACCCCCGACACCCCCAACGCAATCCAGACAAACGGCGTGGGGGTGTGCGTGTGTGAAATGAAGATAGGGCTAGGCTGTTCGCGTCTCAGCAGTTCCAGCTCTTTTTGCAGACGAGCCACCTCCGCCTCCAACTGCTTCTCGCGCCGTGAAGAGGGCAAAATAGGTGAGGGAGCTGGTGCTTCCGACTTTGGGGTAGTAGCAGGTTTGGGAGCCATCCAGTGAGTACGATGAACCCCTCCCCGTAAGGGATAGAGTGGCTTTGCCATGCGCTTAGAACCCCCTCACGTTTTTAAGAGAATCCAGAAACTGCATCGCATACTCCTGCAAATCACCATCGGGGGCATACAAAATGGTCGCGGCGGGGAAACTATGGTACAAGCAAGCCCGAAACAGAAACGGCTGTGATGGTTCCGGTTCTAGCCAAGTCTCTTCGATGTTGACGATGGTGCTAATAGGAGTAGTATGGCAACGGAACCCTTGAGCAAACGCCAGAAACTCGTACAGGTTACGCCCCTCTATTACCAGTGCCTGTAGTTGAGGGTGCGCCGCAGCCTCTGCCCCATAAGCCTCCTCACTAAAGTAGGTAGGGTCTACGTATCGAGAGATATATACGGCGCGCAGCGCAGGTCTCTCTATCCCAAAATCCTGAACGATGCGCTCAATGCGCCGATAGATTCCCGGTTGCAACTGAAGTTCACACAGCAGATTACAAAAGCGGCGAGCAAACGCTTTGCCCTCTACCTGCCTCGATTCCCGACTGCCCCCTGTGGGTACGGCTTCTGCCGACATGGCTACGCTCTCCTAAGTGCATACAGTTAGTAGCCTATTATCGGCGAAAACAGAAACAACAAGAGGGTATCCCCTTCCCATCTAGTTCCTAAAAGCCCCAACAAGGCTTAGGCAGAACTGCCCTTTTTGGGGTACAATAGAAGTTACTAAACCACTCTATTGTTATTACGTAAGGAGCCTCACCCACTCATGTCCCTGACCGAGACCCCGTTTGCCTGTGTCACCTCGCAGTACGAAGCCATTCGCGCCATAGACCCCGACCTCTACGAACTCACCGTTCAAGAGACCCGCCGACAAGCGGAACTAGTGCGGCTTATCCCCTCCGAAAACTACACCTCGTCCGCAGTCATGCAGGCGATGGCAACCGTTTTCTGCAATAAGTACTCCGAAGGCTACCCCGGTAAACGCTACTACGAAGGCAATGAGTTTGTAGACGGAGTAGAAGAACTCGCACGTGAACGTGCCAAAAAACTATTTGGAGCAGACCATGCCAACGTTCAGACCAATAGCGGCTCTCCCGCAAACATGGCGGCGTACTACGCCCTTATGAAACCCGGTGAGAAAGTGATGGGGATGCACCTGCCAAGCGGCGGACACCTAACACACGGCTGGAACGTAAACTTTAGTGGAATGCTCTTCCAACCCGTCTACTATGGCTACAACGAAACCCAAGGAGTAACGGGGCTAAACCCAGAAACAGGGCAACTCGACTATGATGAACTACGCAACATCGCCCTCCGCGAACGCCCCAAAGTGATTTTTGCAGGAGGAACCGCCTACCCCCGTGTATGGGATTTTGCCAAGTTCCGCGCCATTGCAGACGAAATTGGTGCCTACTTCGTTGCCGATATTGCCCACATCAACGGACTTATTATAGGAAAGGTACACCCCGACCCCGTTCCCTACGCCGATGTCGTCACCTCGACAAGCCACAAAGCGATACGAGGTCCCCGCGGAGGCTTTATCCTGTGCAAAGACCGTACCATGATAGACAACCCCGAAGAGCGACTCGTAGACCGCATCGACAAAGCAGTTTTTCCCACCCTGCAAGGCGGACCCCACAACAACACCATCGCCGCCCTTGCCGTCTGCTTTAAGGAGGCGGCTACCGAAGAGTTCCGCAAGTACGCCGAGCAGGTGGTAAAAAACGCGCAAGCACTCGCACAAGCACTCCTAGAGCGCGGATTCTCGTTAGTAACTGGTGGAACCGACAACCACCTCATTCTGATAGACGTAATGAAATCGCGTAAAATACCCGGCAAGCCCTTCGCAAAAGCACTCTATGAGGCGGGGCTAGAGACGAACTTCAACTCCGTTCCCAACGACCCCCGCAAGCCCTTCTCGCCAAGCGGAATCCGTATCGGAACCCCTGCCGTCACCTCTCGCGGGTTTACCGAAACCGAGATGGTACTCATTGCTGACTGGATGGACAGAGTAGCTGGTTCCTGCCACAAAGACGGTAAAAACTACCTCTTCGACGAGGTAGCCCTACGCAAAATCCGCGCCGAAGTGACCGACCTCTGCACCAGTGGAAAGTTCCCAGTGCCGGGCATCGACTTCTAAACCTAACACCGCTAAAACCAACCTGTTTATCGAATTGGGAGAGCCATGGAATACCCTGTTTACCTTGATAACGCCGCCACCACCGCCGTAGACCCCGCCGTAGTAGAGACAATGCTTCCCTTCTTCTTGTCTGCCTACGGCAACCCCGCCACCCTCTACAGCGTGGGAATGATGGCACGAGAAGCAGTTGACCACGCCCGCGAGGTAGTGGCAGATATGATTCACGCCTCCCCCGACGAAATCGTGTTTACCTCTGGTGGTACAGAGGCAGACAACGCGGCAATAAAAGGGGTTGCCTCTGCCTATAAAAGCAGGGGGAACCACCTCATCACCTCCGCCATCGAACACCATGCGGTGCTTGAACCGATGGAGACCCTTGAACACAGCGGCTATGACCTTGACATTCTACCCGTTGATGCCGAAGGGCGCGTCTCTCCCCAAGCGGTGAAGAGTTGCCTACGCCCCAGTACCCTCCTCGTCTCTATCATGCACGCGAACAACGAAATCGGAACCGTTCAGCCCATAGAGGAGATAGGGACACTCTGCCGAGAGCACGGGGTTCTCTTCCATACCGACGCGGTACAAACCTTCGGAAAACTACCCATAGACGTTCGTAAGCAGAACATCGACCTCCTTAGCGTAAGCGCACACAAACTCCATGGACCCAAAGGTATCGGCTTCCTCTATGTAAGGCGCGGAACCCAACTCCACCGCTTTATGGAAGGGGGAGGGCAAGAACGCGGCTACCGTTCGGGAACTTTGAACGTACCCGGCATCGTAGGACTAGGTAAGGCTACCGAGTTAGCAAAAGAGCGCATGGAAGCAGACGCAAAACGCCTCACCACACTACGCGATGTCTTTATCGCCAAACTGCTAAACACCATACCGGGTGTCACCATCAACGGCTCACGCACACACCGCCTACCTAACAACATAAGCCTCTGCATCGAAGGGATACAAGGCGAGTCGATACTGCTCGCCCTAGACGCGGGACGTATCTGCGCTTCGGCAGGCTCGGCGTGTAGTACCGGTTCGATGGAACCCTCTCACGTACTCAAGGCGTTGGGGGTACAAAGAGACTTAGCACGGGGTGCGCTACGCCTGACTTTAGGGCGAGAAACCACCCTAGAAGCACTCGACTATACCCTCGATGTACTAGAGCAGAGTGTACAAGGACTACGCCAACTCGCCGGTGCCGGAGCCAGTTTTTAACCCCTTGTGAATTTTGCAATTTTTTGCAAAGTAACCATGAGGTAGCAACTCTACTTTGTAGAAAGTTTTTAAGAAACTGGTGAAAAAACGCTTGACAAATGGAAGTGCCTATCTTATAATACGTTAAAGAGGTATTATTGCACTCATTTTCAAAAGAACATTGTGAAGGATTGAACAAGCAGAGGCGAATGGTTTTCTGATGTCGCTAAAGACCTCTGCCTCCTCTCTTCCCAAACCGATAAGGGAAGCGAGAGAGATACTGTACTTAGGGGTAGCACAGAGGCTAGTGTCGTATCGCTAGAGCCTTCAGAGCAGAGAGGCGTTTTTCTGTGCTTGTGATTGGGGACGGTTGGGGATGTAACTAAGCGCATTGTGTATTTCAATTCATGCCCTACCTATATAAACTGTGAAAACGTTCACAAACTCCCTGTACGCCCCTAAATGCGCTACTTTTTATAACTGCTTGCCCATCTTGAAACCATAGGAGTGGGATTGATGAGCGAAGACACCGCTACCCTTGAAAGACTACAGAGCCAACGGCTCTCCTCCTCTGTGTTTGCCCCTGCCCCCCACGACGACGAGCATGAAGATGCCTTCGATAACGACACCGCCGACGACCTTCTGCCCCTAGATGACCCCGATATGCTTCACACCGCAAACGCTTTTAGCGAGAGTGAAGAGGTCGTAGAAGCCGCCGTTTTCCTCCACCAAGCCAACAGCCTCACCTCCGAAAACGTACATAGCCTGTTCGGAGGACGCGACACCCACTCTCGTAACGACGAAAGCCTACAGGTATGGATGTCTCGCGCAAGAGGAGCGCAACTGCTAACCGCAGAAGAGGAGATAAGACTCGCCAAAGCCGTGCAACGCGGGGACAAAGCCGCCAAAGACAAACTCACCGAAGCCAACCTGCGCCTCGTGGTCTCTATCGCAAAGAAGTACAGTGTGCGCGGTATCCCCCTACCCGACCTCATACAAGAGGGAAATATCGGGCTTATCCGCGCCGTAGAGAAGTTCGACCCCAGCAAAGGCTACCGCTTTAGTACCTACGCAACTTGGTGGATACGACGCGCTATCGCCCGTGCCATCATCAATCAGGGGCGTACCATCCGCATCCCCGTCTATGTGGCAGAGATTATCCACAAAATCGTCAAAGCCTCTAGCCGCCTCCGCCAGCAACTCCTCCGAGACCCCACCGTAGAAGAGGTAGCCCGCGAACTAGAAATCCCCGTAGAGCGCGTAAACGAAATAATGCGTATCGCGATGGAACCGCTCTCCCTAGAGACCCCCGTCGGCGAAAAAGACAACAGTCAACTCTCCGACTTTATCCAGTCTCACTCCGCCGTGTCGCCATCCGAAGCCACCCTAAACCTCATTCGCCGTGAGCAGATAGAAGAGGTTCTGAACAAACTAACAGACCGCGAAAAAGATGTACTCCGTATGCGCTTCGGCTTAGATGACGGCTACGCCCGAACCCTCGAAGAGGTAGGTTTCCGCCTAAAAGTGACCCGTGAACGAGTACGCCAAATCGAACTCCGCGCCCTCAAAAAACTACGGCACTACGGACCGCACGAACTCATACGGCACTAAGCCGTTCCCCATCACATTATAAAAGTAGGGTAGGCTAAATTTTAGCCTACCCTACTTTGTCTGAAAGCCGTTCATAACCCTCTTTAGGAGAAACCTGTGAGCCATTCAAACACCAACGTTGTTGCCATTATCCCTGCTCGGTTAGCCGCGACCCGCCTCCCCAACAAGCCCCTTGTAGACATCGCAGGAAAGACCATGATAGAGCGCGTTTGGGAACGAGTAGCACAAGTACAAGGGGTAACAACTGTTGCCATTGCCACCCCCGACACCGAGATTAAAGAGGTAGTGGAAGGTTTTGGAGGGCAAGCGATTATGACCTCTCACGCCCACCGCTCTGGTACAGACAGAGTGGCAGAGGCGGCACGAACCCTAGGGCTAAACCCCAAAGATATTGTCATCAACATACAAGGAGATGAGCCGCTACTCGAACCCGCCAACATCTCAGCAGTACTCGCCCCCCTCTTAGAAGATACCTCCCTCCCCATGTCTAGCCTCACCTGCCCCTGCCCAGAGATTGACCGCGAAAACCCCGCCTGTGTCAAAGTGGTCTACGCACTAAACGGCGACGCTCTCACCTTCTCACGTTCCCGTATCCCCTTCCCACGCAACGAGAGTACGGGCGTAGTCACCATGCAACACATCGGACTATACGCCTACCGAAACGGGTTTTTGCAAACCTACTCCACTCTAGCCCCTACCCCCCTAGAGCAGACCGAAGGCTTAGAGCAACTGCGCGTCCTCGAAAACGGCTACAAAATACGCATGGTACGCATCGAAAAAGCCCCCATCGGTGTAGACACCCCCGAAGACCTAGAACGAGCACGGCAAGCCTTTCAAGCAAAATAGGTTTTGCATCGTATCCTCCGTTCAAATCTTTGGTGGTGCGATAAGCAACTGGAGCGGCTTCCCTACTTAGACGAATTCTTATCTGTCTCACCGTGCCTACCGAAAGTCCACTGATACGCAAGGTACGCCGCCCCTTTACCATCACCGTGAAGGTCGGTTCCCGTCGAAAAGAGCAGATGATGCCCCTCATTGAAGTCGTACACGAGTCCGACGTTAAAACCACTTCGTCCACTCCCACCGACAACGTTAGGTGAGGCGAAAAACAGTTCTGTTCCTAGTGACAACTGTTTCGTTAGGCTACGCTGAATCTGCCAGCCCGTAAACCAGTAGTTTCGATTCCCAACTCCCGGATTTATCCAGTATCCTCCTCCCCCATAAGAGGACCACTTTCCCCAACTCTTCTG
This sequence comes from bacterium, assembly GCA_900299305.1. Lineage (GTDB taxonomy): Bacteria > Armatimonadota > Chthonomonadetes > Chthonomonadales > Chthonomonadaceae > CAIJLM01. The sequence continues at coordinate 8,997 of OMJJ01000317.1, forward strand.
AATCCACACAGGCAAAAACATCTGTGCCTGCCCGTTTCCAAGTCCTCTGCCGCTATCCCCAGTCGGAACCTCCAACAACGGAAAAACACCGACCTGTGGGCGTGTTGCGGTCTCTTGTGCAAAACGGTATTTCACACCCAACTCCGCGTCTCCCAGTCCGTACTGCAACGGCATTCCAGAAGGGTGGCTATAGGAGAAAGGCATGATGAGGTGTAGTTGCATATTCGGGTGAACGCCGTAATTCACTTCGATATGCGGTGCAGTTCCCGCAGTTCCGTCTGCATTATGGCTGTACTGTGAGGCGAGATAGACCTCCCAATGCTGATACTCCACCGGTTCAGGGTCGTCGGTAATATAAGGAGGACCCGCCCATGCTCCGGAAGAAGGGGAGAGGAGGAGCGTGGCAAGCACTCCCAAAAGTGAGAAGGAGCGAATGTGTCGCAGTGTGTCAAGTTGCATCATGTTGTGTCACCTTTCTCTATAACTCTGTATTGATGATAGATTACGCCTTTGTAAGCGATTACCCTCTTGAGCGTGTAATAATTGGCTACAGGACGCAGAAACCCTTCACTCAAACCTTAGCCCCTATCTCAATAACTCCCTAGCCTCCCTCTCCTAAAAGATAGATAAATGTTGCAGTTATTCGCTCTTTGTGCTACACTAAAGAAGGTTACAGAGTCGGATTATCCCCCATTGGCTCGGAAAGAGTGAACCCGTGTTTGCTGGTATAAAAGAAGATATAAAAACCGTTTTTACCAAAGACCCCGCGGCGAGAAGCATCTTAGAGGTTCTCACCTATCCGGGACTACACGCCCTCTGGTTTCACCGTATTGCCCACCGCCTATGGAAGCGGCAGTTTACCACGCTTGCCCGTCTTGTCTCCCAACTTAGCCGATTTCTTACAGGGGTAGAGATACACCCCGGCGCACAGATAGGGCGCAGATTCTTTATCGACCACGGTATGTCGGTAGTTATTGGCGAGACCGCCGTTATTGGTGACGACGTACTCATGTACCACCAAGTCACACTCGGCGGAACCTCCCTCACCCACACCAAACGACACCCTACCATCGGAAACGGCGTACTCATCGGTATGGGAGCAAAGATTTTGGGTCCTATCACCATAGGAGACCACTGCAAAATCGGGGCGAACGCCGTTGTAAACAAAGACATCCCCGATAACTGCACCGTTGTAGGGATACCCGGACGCATTATAAGACGCAACGGCGCACCTACCAACGACGTAGGCGTTATGGATAACACCATCAACCGTGTAGACCCCCGCGACGACACCATTCAAGAGCTAATGAGCCGCATCGAACTACTAGAAAGACATAGCGAAAAATTAGAAGAACTTATCGAACGTATAGAGAGACATGAGGGGACACCGCACCACTATCACCCCTACCAGTCTGAAGAGTCGTACATGGGACACGATGTCCATATTTAGTTGTGTGTGCAATCAAAGGATTTCTAAAAAAACAAAATGAAGGCTAAATCTTCGGCTACAGTCTCTCCTCCCCGTGTGCAACGCGCCCAGCGTCGCCCTACCCAAATAGTGCGCGTTTTTGTGTTTATACCCCTCGCCCTCCTCGCAACTCTTGGCGGATTCGCCGTCTCAAAAGCAGGAGGAACCCGCAACTCCCTCCCCGCAGGAATGTCGGTTGCAAAAATCGCTATCGGGGGCAAGCGGTTAGAGGAGGTACGCGCCCTCCTAGAGAAGTTCGCCGAAGAACACGCCAACACCCCCGTCGTTTTCAGCATACCCAACGAGGGCAGTACACCCCGCTCTTGGAAGTCGCTTGCGAAAGAGACAGGGCTACTCGTTGATGTAGAGGCAACCCTCGCCGACATCGCAAAAATGGGCGAAATCGGCTTGCTAGAGCGTATGAGAAACCTCTTCGTCACTCCCACAGGGCAGACTATCTCAGTACGTACCCGTGTAGAAGAGGACAAACTGACTCAACGCCTAAAGCGGATTCAGAAAATCGTGAATCGAGAGCCGAAAAACCCGCGCCTCGACATCACCCAAACGCCCTACGCTATCCTGCCCGGCAAGCAGGGCTTTACGCTCGATGTTCCCGCTTCGCTTACTGCCATTACAACCGCGTGGACAAACCAAATCACCCAAGCCGACACTAATCCCGCCGATACCCTCAACATAGACCTCACCACCAAAGAGACCCCACCCGCTATTACCGAAGAGGCTCTACGGCAAATTGACGGCGAAATCAGCCGATACCGAACCCACTACGGTGGAACGGGCGCAAATCGCGGTGAAAACATCTCTCTTGCCGCCAGCCATATCAACGGAACCCTACTCGCCCCCGGTGAGGTCTTCTCCTACAACAAAACGGTAGGTCCCCGCAACGAAAAAGCCGGTTTCAAAGACGCGCCCGTTATTATTCACGGCGAACTCAAGCCCGGTATCGGCGGCGGTATCTGCCAAGTCTCCACCACCCTCTACAACGCGGCGTTGCTGGCAAATCTAAAAATCGTTCGCCGTTCCCACCACGCCTTTCCCGTTCACTACGCCCCGCCCGGACGCGATGCCACTGTAGTAGATGGCTCTATCGACTTCAAGTTCCAAAACGACACTACTACCCCTATCTACCTCTACGCAAAAGCCGCAAAAGGGTTTTTGGAGTTCCGATTACTAGGGAAGCGCGTAGCCAATCGGGTGGTAAAAATAGTACTCGAAAACCACACCACAATTCCAAACACCATCAAAGAGACTCCAAACCCGAAGATACCTACTGGCAAGCGCATTATAGAGGACAAAGGGCATATCGGGCATAGAGTCAACGTCTACCGAGTGGTACAAGAGAACGGGGTCGTGGTAAAACGGGAACTGCTAGGAAAAGACTACTACCGTCCCTTCCCGGCTCAGGTAACAGTAGGAACGGGTGCGCCTCTGCCTCCTAGCGTTCCCAACGGAGTGGTTCCTAGTCCCGTCGTTACCCCAAAACCAAAAAGCAGTACCATAAAAACAACCCCCTAGAAAACACCCAAAGGAGAGAGACCCCTGAACCGCGAACATAACGGCTACACGATTACAGACGACAACTCGTACCTTGATATGGAGCGCGTTCACTGCTGGCTCTCTAGCACCTACTGGAGTCCCGGTATCTCCCGTGAAAAAGTAGAACGTGCCGCCCAGTACTCCTCTTTAGTTGTGGGAGTGTACTGCGAGGGAGTACAAGTCGCCTACTGCCGTGTCGTCTCAGACCGAACTACTTTTGCCTATATCTGTGATGTTATTGTAGACGAAACTCACCGGGGCAAGGGTATTGGCAAAGCGATGATACGCTTCGTGCTAGAACACCCAGAACATCAGGGTCTACGCCGCTGGATACTAGCAACGAAAGACGCACATGGCGTATATGCAGACGTGGGTTTCCAACCCCTTGTTATGCCAGAGCGTTGGATGGTCTACCTGCCGGACACCACCTCTTAACCATGCTCTACCTTGTCGCTACCCCCATAGGCAACCTCAAAGACATCACCCTCCGCGCCCTAGAAACGCTACGCGAGGTCGATTTCGTTGCGAGTGAGGATACCCGAAAAACCGGGCTACTGCTCAAGCACTTCGAGATACAAAAGCCCCAAATCTCCTTCCACGAACACAACGAAGACCGCGCAGGAGAGCGCATTATCGGGCTACTGCATGAGGGCAAAAGTATCGCCGTAGTAACCGATGCAGGGACACCCGGTATCGCCGACCCCGGCTTTACGCTCGTCCGCAGAGCACTAGAGGAGGGGCTTCCCTTCACCATGATACCGGGTGCAACAGGGGCAATCATGGCTCTTGTGCTATCGGGGCTACCCCTCCACAGTTTCACGTTTCGTGGCTTCCCACCCCGCAAATCAGGGCAACGCCGCCGCTTCTTCGAGGTAGATAGCCGCTCACCGCATACCCTTGTCTTTTACGAAAGCCCCTACCGCCTCCCCGCCTTTCTGGAAGACGCGCTTGCCGTCTATGGTGATAGAGAAGCCTGTATCGCCAACGACCTAACCAAGATGTTCGAGAAACTAGAGCGGGGTACCCTCTCGGAACTCCTCCAAAAAGCGCAAAAAGAGAAGGCTAAAGGGGAGTACATTATCGTTATAAAAGGGCAAGACAAAAAGCGTGTATTCGAGGAAGAGGAGGAAGACGCTACCGATGACTGAATCCTCCCAACACCTCAACCTACTACACGGCACTCTCAACCTGCCCGCCTTCCTCCCCGATGCCACCTATGGCGTGGTACGTGCCGTAGATAGTGCCGACCTCGAAAGAGTGGGGGTACAGGCGTTAGTAATGAACGTCTTTCACCTCATGCAGAAGCCCGGTTCGTCTACTATCGGTGCACTCGGCGGGATACACGGCATGAGCGGCTGGAAGCACCCCATTGTCACCGATTCGGGTGGGTTTCAGGCGTACTCCCTCATTCGTCAAAACCCGCGCTTTGGAAAACTAACCGACCAAGGGATACGCTTCAAGCCCGAAGGTGCAGAGCGCGAATTCCATCTTACCCCCGAAAAGAGCGTCCAACTCCAACTCTCGTATGGTGCAGACATTGTTATCTGCCTCGACGACTGCACCCACGTAGACGACTCGCTCGAAGCACAAATCACCTCGGTAGAGCGTACTATTCGGTGGGCGAAACGGTGTAAAGTGGAGTTCGAGAAGCAGCTAAAACAGCGCAAACTCCAAGACGAACTCCTGCGTCCTCTCCTCTTTGGGGTAGTGCAGGGCGGTGGAGAGCCGCACCTCCGAAAACAGTGCGCCGAAGCACTGCTAGAAATTGGCTTCGATGGCTACGGCTACGGCGGCTACCCTCTCGATAAAAACGGTAAACTCCTCATTGAGATGCTCTCCTATACCCGCTCGCTCATTCCTTCCGAATACCCCATGCACGCGCTAGGAGTGGGACACCCAGAGAGTATTCGTCAGTGCGTGAAGTTGGGGTATGGGATATTCGACTGCGCCCTGCCCACCCGTGACGCTCGTAGCGGAAGGCTCTATGTGTGGCGGATGGAACCCCATTTCGTCCCCTTTGCCACCGATAACAAGTGGTTCGACACCCTCTACATCGACGATGAAAAGCACATCAAAGACAATCGCCCCCTCTCGGAGTACTGCGCTTGCCCCGTCTGCGCCCGTTACTCGGTGGGCTATCTGCGTCACCTGCACAAGAGCGGCGAGACCCTATTCTTTAGGCTGGCGACCCTACATAACCTCTGCTTTCTACAGCAGTTGGTACGCGCTTGGCACAAGGGAATCTAGGCAATGCGAAACGCACCTTGCCCTCTCTCCGCCATTTTGGAACAGGTGAGCGAGAGTAAGAAGTACCGCTCTATCGCGCCCCAAGTGGTTGCCCGCATCGCTACCCACGAATGGAGCCTCTCGCGCAACAACCTAAAAACTACTCTCAAGGAGACCAAAAACGCACTCCATCAGGTTGCGGGAGCGTATTTTAGAGCCTCTCCCCGTTACGAAACGTGGCGCACCGCCCTAGAGAATGGAGAGAAAGAGAGTGTTCTTCCCGAAATACTCGCCTCCCACGCCTCCGTTGCCGAACGCGATTTAGAGTCGCTTCCCGCCTTCTACTCGCAGATATTTGCCCACCTAAACGCTCCCAAAACTGTCCTCGACCTCGCTTGTGGGCTACACCCTATCGCTTTCGCGCACTACGCCCCTGCCGCCCCAAGCGTCACCTACTACGCGGCAGACATCTATACCGACTTAGCGGCTTTCCTGAACACGGCGTTCCCCCTGCTCGAAATACAAGGAAGAGCGTTTACCGCAGACCTACTTGCGGAGGAGGTTAGCACCACTCTCTTAGAGGAGGTTGGAGAGGTAGATGTGGTACTCCTGTTCAAAATCCTACCCCTCCTCGACCTATGGGATAAGAGCGCATCAGCAAGGCTACTAGATGGACTACCCACAAAACAGATAGTTGTCACCTATCCCACCCAATCTTTAGGAGGAAATCGGTGTGGTATGTCGCGAAACTATACCCAACGCTTTACGGAACTCACCGCAAACACAGGCTGGCAAATCACCCCCCTAGAGTTTCCCAAAGAGATAGGGTTTGTGATAACCAAGTAGCAGATACGCATTGAGGAGACGGTAACACAGTATGCAACCCACAAACTCATGGAAAACGCTTTTAATAGGAACACTCCTGCTACCCATCGCGAGTTGGGCTGTCGCACAGACACCCAACAGCAAGAAGGCAGATACCCCCGCCGCCACTGAGGCAACGGCTTTCTTTGAAACGCACATCCGCCCTCTCCTTGTTACAAAATGCTTCTCCTGCCACAGTGTCAAAAGCCGTACTCTCCAAGGAGGGCTTCGCCTAGACAGTCGGGAAGGGATACTAAAAGGGGGGAAGCACGGCTCTGCTATCGTTGTAGGAGACCCCGAACACAGCCTTCTCATGCTTGCCGTAATGTCTACCGATACTGCTTCCCAGATGCCGCCCGGAAACAGGTTAAAGCCCGCCGAGATTGCCACCCTTTCACAGTGGATAAAGAGCGGCGCAGTGTGGGCAAATGACCGTACCCACCCACAACCTGCCGCCTTACCAAACAAACCGTTCTGGGCATTCCTGCCTCCCAAATCGCCCGTGCTACCCCAAGTTAGCAAGCGCGAGTGGATGCAAAACCCCATAGACCGCCTTATCCTCGCCCAACTCGATAAAAAAGGACTCAAGCCTGTCCCTCCTACTGATAAGCGTACCCTACTCAGACGTGCTACCTTCGACCTAACGGGGCTACCTCCCACCCCAAAAGAGGTACAAGAGTTCCTAGCAGATACCAAACCCAACGCCTTTGAGCGTGTTATAGATAGGCTTCTTGCCTCTCCTGCCTATGGTGAACGTTGGGGGCGGCACTGGCTAGATGTCGCCCGGTATGCCGATTCTAACGGATTGGACGAGAACCTCGTCTTCCCTCAAGCATGGCGATACCGTGACTACGTAGTTCGGGCTTTTAATCAAGACAAGCCCATTCACCGCTTCATTCAAGAGCAGATAGCGGGAGACCTACTCCCCCCCGCAACCAACTCCGAAACCAGTTTCGACCCCATTATCGCAACGGGCTACCTCTCATTGGGTCCCAAAATGCTTGCAGAAGACGACCCCGTAAAGCAAGAGATGGACATTATCGACGAGCAGATAGACACGCTGGGCAAGACCTTTCTGGGAATTACCATCGGCTGTGCGCGTTGCCACGACCACAAGTTCGACCCCTTTCCTACCACCGACTACTACGCTCTTGCGGGTATCTTCAAAAGCACCAAAACCATGAACAAGTTTCAGGTAGTAGCAGAGTGGCAAGAGCGTCCTTTAGGCTCCCCTACCGAACAAGAGAGCCTAAAAACCTTTGAGAAAAAACTCAAGGAGAAAAAGCAAGCGGCAGAACGTATCCGCAAAGCGGAAGGCGATATCGTACTCGCGGCGCAAAACAAAAGAGGGGCGGACTACCTGCGGGTAGCCACTCAGATTGTAAAAGCAGAGGCATCTGCCAAACTGCTAAACCCCATACTCAGCACTCCCGAAACTCCCTTACCTAGTGGTGCCATTCAGGTAGAGGCAGAGGATTTTGTGCGTGGCAACGTCTTGAAAGACCGTAGCGGTTTTGGCAAGGGAATTGGGGTGCTGGTCAATGCAGGAGAGTACCCCAACCGCACCGAGTACGAGATTACCCCACCCACAGAGGGGCTATACCAGTTAGATGTGCGCTATGCCTCCAACGACCCGCGCCCCATTCGTATCTATGTCAATAACGCCCTCGTCGCCTCCAATGCGGCGGGTAATGTAACCGGAGGGTTCTACCCAGAGGCGCAAAAGTGGTTTGCAGAAGGGGTCTTCGCGCTCCATAACGGCAAGAACCTAATCCGCTTTGAGCGTGATAGCTACTTCCCACACATAGATAAATTTTTACTCACAAAATCGACCCACTCGGCAACGCCGCACACTACAGAGCAACTTGCGAAAGAGGCGGGGCTACTGCCGGAGTTCGTCTCGCTTGCCGCCGAACAGGTACGGGGCGCAGGGAAAACCCCTCTCTTTGAAGTCGTGTTTGAACTGCCCCCCAACCCCGATAGGCTTTTCCCGCCCAAAGCACAAGCAGAACTAAAAGCCCTCGATGAAGCGATAGCAGACCTACAAAAGCGTAAGCCAAACCTCCCGCGCACTATGGCGGTCTCGGAGGGAGTACCTACCAACCTCAAAGTGCATCTGCGCGGTAACTATCTCACGCTAGGCACAGAGTGCGCTCGCCGATTCCCTGCGGTAATCGCAGGAGAAAACCCACCCAGTATAAGCAGTTCGCAAAGTGGTCGTTTAGAGTTAGCGCAGTGGCTTACCCAACCCAACCACCCCCTCACCTCGCGGGTCTTTGTCAATCGGGTTTGGAGATGGCACTTTGGGAAGGGAATCGTTGGCTCTACCGATAACTTCGGTGCGTTGGGAGAAAAGCCCAGCAATCAGGCACTACTAGACTGGTTGGCGACGACCTTTGTAGCGGATGGTTGGTCGCTCAAGAAACTACACAAGCGTATCATGCTCTCCCAAACCTACCAGATAGGTACTCAAACGAGTCCGAAAGCCGCTCTACTCGACCCAGAGAACCGCCTTCTATCTCATTTTTCGCGCCGCCGCCTAGAGGCAGAAGCCATTCGCGACTCTATTCTTGCCGTCAGCGGTAAACTAGATACCACACAGGGCGGCTCTCTACTCTCTCTCAAAGATAGGGAGTACGTAACCAGTACCGCCAACTCCGACCCCGTAAACTACCGCTCACTACGCCGCTCTCTCTACCTGCCCGTAGTTCGGAGTGCCTTGTACGATGTCTATACTGCTTTCGATTTCGGAGACCCCAGTGTTATGAATGGAGACCGCTCCTCGACCACTGTTGCACCGCAAGCCCTCTTTATGATGAACAGCCCCCTCGTACTAGAGCAGAGCAAAGCGATGGCAGAGCAGATATTAGCACACACAGAACTAGACGATAGAGGGAAAGTAGAGTTTGCCTATCTCCTCTGCTACGCTCGCCCCCCAAAACCCGCAGAAATCCAACGCTTCACCGCAGGGTTAGAGCGGCTCGAAAAGGCATACACCGCCCTAGAGCCAAAACCGGAAGCACGGCGGTTGCGCGTCTGGCAGAGCCTCTGTAAAACGTGGATTGCCGCCAATGAGTTTATTTTCGTCGATTAGGTTGGGAAGGAGACCCCTATGAACAGCCACTGGAACCCGCTACCAAACAATGGGCTATCGCGCCGAGAACTGCTCAAAAGCAGTGCCGTCGGTTTTGGAAACCTCGCCCTACTAAGTCTACTGGCAGAGGAGGCGCACGCTGATACTTCCCGCCCCAGCGCACCTACAAACAACCCCCTTGCCCCTAAGAAGCCGATGTTCAAGCCGCGTGCCAAGCGGGTTATCTTTGTGTTTTTGCACGGAGGTCCTTCGCAGGTAGACACCTTCGACCCTAAGCCTCTCCTCACTCGTGACCATGGGAAGCCGCTCCCCTTCGCAAAGCCCCGTATCGTATCTAGTGCTACCGAAAACCTACTCAAATCGCCGTGGGAGTTTCACAAGTACGGGCAGAGCGGTATCGAAGTGAGCGACCTGTTCCCTCATGTCGGTTCATGTGCAGACGACCTCTGCTTTGTGCGCTCTATGTACGGCTCCAACTCACGGCACGGCGGCGCGTTGCTAGAACTACACACCGGTTCTGATACCTTTGTGCGCCCTAGCATGGGGTCTTGGATAACCTACGGGCTTGGAACCGAAAACCAAAACCTACCCGGCTTCATCACCATCTGCCCAACCCTTACACACGGCGGGGTAAACAACTGGAGTTCTGCCTTCCTGCCCGCCCCCTATCAGGGTACCCCCATAGGAAACGCAAGCATTTCCGCAGAGCAGGCAAAAATCCCCTTTATCCAAAACTCCGAAACCCCCAAAGAGATACAGCGCATCGAACTCGACCTCATTCGCCAAGTCAACCAAGATAGGTTGGCACAGACTGGTGCTGACCCTGCCCTAGAGGGGCGCATCAACTCCTTTGAACTGGCGTTCCGTATGCAGATGGCGGCTCCCGAACTGCAAGATATATCGGATGAGACCCCCGCTACCCTCAAACTGTACGGAATAGACGAGCCGAAAACCAAAAACTTCGGAAGGCAGTGCCTCATGGCAAGACGCTTTGCACAACGCGGAGTCCGTTTTGTGCAGGTGACGCATAGTTACAAGTGGGACCAGCACAGCGACCTCCGGCGTGACCATACCAACAACGCCTACGAAGTAGATAAACCCATCGCGGGGCTCCTCAAAGACCTAAAGGCGCATGGGTTACTACAAGACACTCTTGTTGTTATCGGCGGTGAGTTTGGGCGTACCCCCTGCGCTCAGGGCAACGACGGACGCGACCATAACCCACACGCTTTTACCATGCTACTGGCAGGAGGCGGCGTAAAGTCGGGATTCGTGCATGGCGAAACCGACGACTACGGCTACTACTCCGTAAAAGACAAAGTGCATATCCACGACCTACACGCTACCATGCTCTACCTGCTAGGTATCGACCACCTACGTCTTACCTACCGCTATGCAGGGCGTGACTTCCGCCTTACCGATGTTCATGGCAACGTAGCATACAACATCATCGCCTAGCCCTCTACTCGCAGAAAGGAGTTTTATCTACTATGAACCACCCCATTTCGCGCCGCGCTCTGCTTCAATCGGGAGCGTTGGGAGTTCTGGCTGTCGGGGCAACCTCCAAAGCCAACGCCGCCCCCGCGCTACCCATCATCGACACGCACCAACACCTCTGGGACTTCAAGAAGTTTCGCCCCCCGTGGGTCAACGACGAACCCAAACTCAATCACCCCTTCGCTATGCCCGAATACCTTGCCGCTACCAAAGGGCTAAACGTGGTAAAAACGATATACATGGAGGTAGATGTTGCGGAGAAAGACCAGAACCTAGAGGCGGATACGGTTGCGGAGATGTGTCAGAGGGGGAACACTCCCTTAGTTGCGGCAGTGATTTCGGGCAGACCAAACTCGCCTCACTTCAAGGAGTACGTCCGACGATTTAAGGGGAGTCCCTATATCAAAGGGGTTCGGCAGGTACTACAGGTTCCCACAGCCCCCAAAGGGTTGTGCCTCCAACCGGAGTTTATAAAGAGTGTGCAGTTGTTGGGAGAGTTGGGGCTTACCTTCGACATCTGTATTCGTCCCACCGAACTCTCCGACGGAATCAAGTTAGCAGATGCTTGCCCCCACACCCGCTTTATCCTCGACCACTGCGGAAACGCTACCGCACGTAATCCTCACCACGACCAGTGGAAGCGGGACATGGCGGAGTTTTCTCAGCGCAAAAACGTGGTATGTAAGGTCTCTGGTATCATCAAAACCGTACCCGCGGGGGCAAACCCCACCCAAGAACTGCGCCCTATTATATTGCACGTGATACAGAGTTTCGGTGCAGACCGCGTTATGTTTGGCGGGGACTGGCCCGTCTGTAATCTAGGCTCTACCTTCAAGGGGTGGGTTGGGTCGTTAAAAGAGATTGTACACGACCAGCCCATAGCCAATCAGCGCAAACTGTTCCACGATAACGCCGCCCACTTCTACGGCTTAAAGTAGCAAGGTTTCGGACTACCTACCCGTTGTGCCAACCTGAAGCGAGTAGAGGTCTGCATCCTTCATCACAAAGCGAAAGCGAACCGTTTTACCCACCAAAGCAGAGAGGTCGCTTCCCGCTTTCCATGTTACAGGGGCGGCGAGTTCGTCGCCATAAAGGGGAGGCATATCGGTAAGGGCATACCCAGAAATCGATTGCCCCGTAGAGTCCTGTATCTCCACTTGAACACTGCCCGCGGCAGAGGTAGCATAGTTCAGCAGGAGGTTTTTGCCTGTAAATGTGAGGGGGCGGGTGGTAAACTCGCCTCCACTATTCTCTGCATGAACCGACGCAAACCCATGCTTACGAACCGTAAGACGGCACAGACGGTTATCTGCCCACTGGTAGTGCTCACTGATATATATGGAGAACTCATCATCAGTCAGTTGGACAATACCAGAGGCGGGCATATTGCTCCGTTGCGTCCAGTTTTTGGGGTCTCTACCGGGGCGTACCCACGCATCCAGAAAAGTACGGCTCCAGTTCACTCCATCCCTACTGCTCATAAAAACCGCATCCGATACCCCCGGCTCTTTGTACCCCGGTAGTTTCGTTCGCTCTGGCACAAAACGCTTGGGAAACGAAAGCAGAAAGTGGGGCGCACCGGGGCAGGGTCGCGTCGCGTTGGTGTAGAAATGTTCGTAGGGAGTGCCTTCTGCATAACGGTTTGGCTCCGGCTTGCTCCAATGCACAAAATCTTTGGAAGTACAGTGCTGAATAGCCCGTACACTCCCCGCCTCCGACCAGTACCTTGAGTAGCACCGATATACTCCCGCCATCTCATCCCAAAATGCGGTGTTGAGCGAATCGAATGCCCCATCGGTCAAAACAGGGGTCTCTTGTAACTTCTTCCAGTGGATACCATCGGGCGAGGCAAAGGCGTAGAGTTTGCTATTGATACCTCCCAACGCCTTAAAGCGTTCTGTGGGCTTGCAGTGCGGGTTGCTATCTAAGAACGGCGCGAAGTTATGCGCCTCTATCCCTTTCCATATCACATTATTCTGCTTCGACCCTGCAAACTCGAATAGATTCAGCGAGGGGCGCGAGAAGTGAATCCCATCGGTGCTTTCGGCGTAGCAGGTCAGTTGGCGGTTATCTCCATCCGAAGGGCAAAGCCCCCGATAAAAAAGTCGAACTTTTGCCCCATCCTGTATCACCGTATAGTACGCACTATCCACTCCCTCCCAAGCCTTGTCCGTCACCAAGACCACCTCACGGCGAACAGGAGTGTTTAGGCGTAGCGATACGTTACGTTTGGTATCCATCAGCCAATCATCGACAAACATCTCCACCCTAGAGCCGATTTCGACGGGGGGCTTTGCCTGTACATCCGCGAGTATCAGTGCAGAGGTTGCCCACCCACTCCCCGCAATAGAGATGAACTGGTCTTTTCCATGAGGAAAACCGCTCTCGAAGTAGGGCTGAAAGGGGGTACTACGGCTTACTACGTGCCAAGAACCATCGGCTTGCTGATTCCGTAGCAAATACTGAATCCCTTTCTGGTAAGCGGGGCTATCCGCAGAGAGTATATTCGTCAATCGCAACACGGTAAGCACGGAACCCGTCGCATAAGCGTCGCTTTTGGAGTTGGGAAGTTGCGCCCAGCCGCCGTCCTCTTGCTGTTGTGTTACCAACTCTGCGGCAAATTTATGCAGAGTCTCCTCTTCTCCCCCCGCCTCTTTCAGCCCCCAAAGTTGAAACACTCTATCTTCTGTATCTTTGGTAGGTGTTTTGATGAGCCAGAGTCGCGCCTGTTCCGTTCGTGCGGTAGCCTCTCCCTTTTGGTTGGCATCTGTGTATGCTTTGAGGGCGCGAATAGCCAAGAAGGTATCGGTGAAAGCACTCACTTCGGAGGGAGGGCGGTTGGCGGGGCTGTGCCAGTAGCCTTTCGCCTTACCGTGTTGTAGAAGGTATCCCGCTACTGCCGTCGTCACAGTATCGGGGGCTACTTTTGCAAACTGTAGGGTAAGCAGAGCATACCCTGCTCTCGACACACCGCCCGGCTGCCCCTCCCCTTTCTGGTAGAGTGCAATATCACGTTTCAGGTCGGCTTCGGTGTGCTTTGCCGCCTCCTCAATGCTCTTAGTGGGTACGGTGTAGCCGTTTGCACGTGCCAAAGCCAACGCAACCACCCCCATTCCCTGATGGTGGCACGAAAAGCAGGAGTGGTGTTTGGGGTACTCTACAAGGCTTTTCTGTAGTAAAGAGAGGGAACGATTGACTGCATCCTGCACCGGCTTAGCGGTAGGCTTTGCCGCAACAGAGGGCGATGCGAGTAGACCTATCCAAAAGCAGAGCAGAGGAAAAAGGGGACGAAACCGAGAGTAGGGATTCATAAAGAGGCATACCTCCTTGAGGAACTCAGAACTTAACCAAGCGGAACTTAATCAGCGTCCAAATCGCCATAACGCCGTCTGTCCAGCGAATTTTTTTGCCTTCTGCAAGGCTACGCGCCTCGTAGCGAATAGGCACTTCTATAATACGATGCCCGCGCCTTAGCACTTTTGCCGTTACCTCTGGGCAGAACTCAAAACGCTGACAAGTGAGGGGGATACTCTGTAGTAACTCAGTACGAAACGCCTTGTAGCAGGTCGCTTCGTCCGTCATGGGGCTACCAAAAAAGAGGCGTACCATCCACGCCAAAAGGATATTCACCATCTTGTTGGGGAGGCGCATTTTAGGATAGCCCTTCATAAAACGCGAGCCGTATACGACCTGTACTCCCTCCTCCTTAAACGCCTCTAGGATAACGAGGTAGTCTTGCGGGTCGTACTCCAAATCCCCATCCTGTACAATGCTCACTAGCCCTTTTGCATGGGGTATCGCCGTCCGAATTGCCGCCCCCTTACCCCTATTCTTATCGTGATAGAACACCTCTACATCGGGGAGTTTGCCCTCTACCTCACTCTTTAGGTATTCGCGAGTGCCGTCCGTCGAAGCATCATCCACCAGAATAATCTGCTTCTCTACAGGTACTGCCCGCACCCTCTCCAACAGAGTGGCGGCGGTTGCACGTTCGTTATAGATAGGTAGTAGCACCGTAAGACAAGGGCGCATTCGGGTCTGTTTCCAATCAGAAAAATTAGGTTCAAAATAGGAAGGAGCCAGATTACTCTGGCTCCTTGTCTGTTCGGCAAAGCAAGCTAATGCTAGGTTGTGTTGCCGCTTACGAAAGGCAGAGCGTTATTTGCTCATTGTCCAACTTGTGACATCTTGGCGAGAGACTAGCACTCCAGTAGATGCCGTAAACCCAACATAAGCCGTATTACCGCCTATAATGGAAGGGATGTTCACGGTGAACTTCGAGGATGTGTAGCGTCCTGTAACGAGGTCTTTTATCGTTACGTTGAAGTTCCAGCCATCATAAGCGATGTCGAACTGGTAGGTATGTCCCCATTTGAAGTTGATGGGGGTATTTACAAGGTTGGTAGAGGGAACCGTAGGAAGTTTACCGTTGGTAAAGATGCCTATGGAACTATCTCCTTCACCCACGTTGTTGAATATATCTACCTTGAAAGCCACGCTTCTATCCACAAGGTACTGATACCCCAACCCTGCCCCAGAGTTACCTACCACGGTTGGGTCGGAAGCCTGAATACAGAAGGTCATACCCTCGGCGGTGGCTTTGGTGGGATTGTACACAAAGCGCGTCTTGAACTTGGTAATATCTACTTTGCGGTCAAAGAACGCACTGCTTGCAGTACCCGGCAGGTAGTCGGTAAGGCGCAGATTGGAACCGGCTACGGTGGTCAAGCCGTTTAGTACCATGCTCTCGCTGTTCCCAAAGCCGTTCGGGTAGTTCGGATAGTCGGGTACAACAACCGTTATCTTGGGTGGGTTTACTCCCAAATCGCGAGAGTTAAACACATCCGCAACCGTATTGGCTGTGTCTCGCTTTACGGCGAGGTTCAAGAACTTGAGACCGCTGTCTTTGTACTTACGCACGAGCGCAGTTATATCCCAACTGGTGTAGCCGCTTCCTAGTGTGGTAACGTTGCTACTTATCTTTGCACCCAGCGGAGGCGCATTGTTTGCCGTAATGGTGTCTTCCTTCCAAGTGTTGTCGGCAACTTCGTACACCGAGTTGACATTGCTTCCTGCGGAAGCATACAGTTGTAGATAAGCAGTAGTAACAGCAGAACCACGGAACTGGGTTAGGTCGAAACGCACATAGAGTGTTTCTGTAGGACTCACATTTAAGAGCGGGTCCGTTCCAAACTTCCTGTTGGCATCGGTTCCGGTACGCACAAAGGAGTCGGCTACTGCAATCAAGGAGAGTAGGGAGTTGGGAGTGGCGTTTACGGTGTTGGTAGGCGCACTCTCTCCTGCGGGGTTCACCGCGCTCACTTGGTAGTAGTAGGTAGTTCCGTTTGTTACGTCGTTATCAAGGTAGGTTCCCATTGTCGCGCCCGTAGGTGCGAGTACCTCATTAGCAATTACGCTAAGATTGGCAGGGTCAGTTCCCTTATAGACAAAGTAGCGGTATGCGCCGGGGCTTACGGGCCAGTCTAGTTCTACTTGAGAGTTGCCCGGCTTCGCAATCAGGGTGGCAGGAGTAGCGGGGGCAGTGGTAGGCAGTAGCCCATAGACCGCAAGCCCACCCGTTCCAATCGCCGTTGCATCCGTTCCAAAGGTAGCCATATAGACTTTACCATTGGCGATGGTGGGAGGGGTAAACTTGGCGAAGTTGCCGAGCGAATCCCTACTAGAGACCTGCTCACTATCCCACAGAAGGTTAAACTTGGGTTGTCCGCTACCGTCATCTATTAGCGTATCAGCATCGTAAGCCTGTAGCACACCACTCAGTTGGTTCCCCGATTGGCGGCGGTTCGCCCAGACAATGCCCGTACCATCCTGATTGGCATTAGAGGAGATAGAGAGGATACCACCGGGGTCGGGAGCACCATCTACACTTCTTCCTATGGGTTCTGCGGCAAGTTTCTGGTCTCTGGTGAAACTAAAGCCTTTCAGGACATCGTTATCACCCCATACAAACACGGTTCGCCCCAATACAGGGCTGTTGTAGTAGACAGGTGCGCCGTGTATCTCTCCCGTAGTAGCAGGAAGAGCCTCATACGCATTACCATCTTTCGCGCTTTGGACGAACTGCCCCATGTTGTCGGTATTCAGCAGATAGAGAATACCGGTTTTACTACCGCCCAAAATGAGGTTGGTTTCGGGAATCATCATCGCGCCAGCAGAGCCTAAGTCGAGGTCAGCGGCGTTCCAAGCATCGCGGTCAGAGGGCGCAAAGTAGTCCTTCACACTGATTCTACCCTTGCTGTCTATGCCGAATTTGAGGTAACACATACCCCAGTCCTTCATTTTGCTCATGTCGGCATTAAACGTAAATTGACCGTTTCCAGTAACGCAGTAGAGGTTCCCTGCGGTGTCTACCGTCAAGCCCTGCCCCGACATCCAGATACCACCCCATCCTTTGTTCAAGTCCGAAAGCGTGGTCGCAAAAGAGGTTTTGTAGAGAAGGTTCTTTGCGTCAAAGCCCATTATCCATCCAGAGTATCCGCCCCAGTCGCAGTGGGAAGCCCATGCCACATAGACTACCCCATTCGAGAGTGTGAGGGCGGGGCGTTGTGCCTGAATGGTAAAGTTGAAGGCGCGTACATCGTAGCTAATGCGCGGAATACGGCGGGGGCTGTTCGGCTTCTCTTTTCCGGTGGTGATGTCAATCGCATGAATCCACTGGTCGTAACGGGCGTTGGCATCTGCGCTGATGTTGCGCGAAAGCACGTAAAGCGTATTCGTAGCGGGGTCTACCACGGGGGTACTGGTAATCCCTATCTGCTTCGTAATGTCGGCACAACTAATTTCGGCGCGGGGAATAGGTAGCCCGAAGAACTGTGTCCAGTAGGGCTTGCTGGCGGTGGGGTCGTCACCATCAAAGGCGATAAGCTCATTTGCCATGGTAGCGACGATAACAAGGTTCTTCTTCCCCGTCACTCCCGCAACGTTTACATTAGAGACAACGAGCGGCTGTGCGTAGAGCTCCCCTTTGAAGTGACGTACAAAGAGGCGACCAAACGTCGCCGAATTGACGTTAGAGGTGTTCAGTATCGTCTCTTGCAGGTTGGCACCGGTACGCGCATTGTCGTTGTGCTGGGTTAGTACACTGATCTGTGCCTGCGAGAGCGCAGTGAGACTGAGTAGCCCCACCGTGAGAAGCGCACTTTTGAAAAAGCGAACTAAACGTCCCAATGGGGGGGAGGGGAGTTTATGCTCTAAACAGAGGTGTTGCATAATCTCTAGCCTTTCCTGAATTGCTAAGGATAATCGTAGGTTATACGTCACGGCTTGCACCGCAACGTGATGAAAGTTCTTGTTCTCTATATTCTAGCAAGAAATCGGTTTCTCCTTCAAGTATAGCAAAGATTTCTCTATTCCGTAGAGGTATCTTAGGAATTTTGTGGGTTCCTCTTGAAATATATCCTGCGTTTGCCATTTTAGAGGAGAAACGGAGAACCACCATGAGAAACCTTCGCATTGGAATCGGAGTGCTTTGCCTTGCGCTATTCGTAGGCACTACCCCACGAATAGGCTACAGCACCCCCCAACAGTCTGCCAATCAACCCCCAAAACCGCCCTACGAAACCCACGAAGACCACGACCCAAACGGTACGGGTATCTTCTACATGGGTAGGGAAATCGCGCAGGTTATGGGGCATCAGGCGGCAGACTGGCTAGATAGACCCGAACGTGAAGCCGAAGAGGCTCCCTCCAAACTTATCCGTGCCCTCAAACTGAAACCGGGGCAGAAGGTAGCGGATATTGGAGCAGGAAGCGGCTATCTCTCCTTTCCTATGGCAAAACTGGTCGCTCCTGCTGGTAAGGTCTACGCGGTAGATATTCAGCAAGAGATGTTAGACATTATCCAACAGAAGGCGAAAGAGAACGGCATTAAGAATGTGGTTCCGGTGCTAGGAACCATTACCGACCCCAAACTCACCAAAAACTCTATCGACCTTATCATTATGGTAGACGTGTACCACGAGTTCGACCACCCTTGGGAGATGACAACCGCAATGGTGCGCTCTCTAAAGCCCGGTGGTAGGCTTGTGTTTGTGGAGTACCGCCAAGAAGACCCCAACGTCCCCATCAAACTGGTGCATAAGATGAGCGAAAAGCAGGTAAAGCACGAGATGTCGCTTCACCCTCTCAAGTGGGTCAAGACCCTGAGTATCTTGCCACGCCAGCATATCATTATTTTTCAAAAAGAGGGGGCTTCACAAGGAAAATAGAGTCCCACTTTTAAGACGGGCTTAATCGGGGTTTAATATGAGGTAGGGTACAATGGACTCTAACACTGGGCTAAGGAAAGACAAAAAGATGTTTACAAACAGACGTGGGTTCACCCTTATTGAGTTGCTCGTAGTGATAGCCATTATCGCGATACTTGCCGCGATACTGTTTCCGGTCTTCGCACAAGCGCGGGACAAAGCACGGCAAACCTCCTGCCTATCCAACCAAAAGCAGGTAGGAACTGCGATTCTGATGTATGTGCAGGACTACGACGAACGTCTCTTCTTCTACCCTAGCACCACCATCCCATCACGTTCCCGCACAGGAGCAGTACTCCCCTCTTCTACGAGTATCAACCCAGTGCGATGGTGGAACGCCCTCATGCCCTTTATGAAAAACACGCAGATACTGGTATGCCCCAGCGACGACGTGCCCACTCTTAGCAAAGACGCTTTGGGGAACAGTCGTGTTTTGCGCTCCTATATTGCGGTACGGGCGGCAGAGGGGCTAACGCTAACCCAAGTAGAAAACCCCACCGAAACCATTGTCGTTACGGAGAAATGGGGGAAAGACACCGCAGGAAACCCGATAGCAGACAGTTGGATAGAACCCTTCAACGGGGATTTCAACTACGACCCTATCCTAGATAGAATGGCTCTCGCGGCGAATAGGCACTCCGCAGGTATCAACGGAACCTTCTACGACGGTCATGTAAAATGGTACAAGCCTCAAACCATTACGGCAAGCAAAGCACTCACGGGGTGTAATCTCGTTCATGCGTTCCCACTAATTTCGGATGGGATGTGCGATATTAGCAATGCTGGTTGCCCCAATATCAGCGACGATAATATCTGCAACCACTTCACCTATCCCTAATCTTTTGCCTCTGCCGTCTCCAAGATGCGTACAATTTCGGGGTGTTTGGGGTGTTTGGCATAGTAGAGAGCGGTAGTTCCCCCTCTACTTTTGCGGTTCACGTCGGGGCGGTGTGCCAAAATCGTTTTTCCATTACTCTATTTTCTGTCTGTACCGCTTCCATCAGTGGGGTAAGCCCTGTGCCGTGCCTCGTGGTTCCATTTACGTTCTTCTGGGCTAGGTAGATGAACTTTGGGAAGGAGGTTTGCGGAGGGGCATGGCGGCACTCCATTAGGTCTGGGGAGGCTCCTGTGTGGGACGCAATAACTCGTGATGAGCGTGGTCGTGCGTACTGCCTAAAATGGGGCGCAGGAGTTGTGATACCGGCTCATTGTTGGCAGAAGAGGGGCGCAGGAGCGTCATATAGTGCGGGTTCACCTTCTTTATCGTTCCAATCGCCTCTTGTGCTAGAGTACTTAAAGGATGCGCGATGTTATTTGCCAAAACCTGTAGGTGAGGGAGAGCACGTACCTCTCCCAAGCGTCCTAATGCGGTGATAGCGGTTCCTCGTACCTCTAAGGTGGGCGCATAGAGGGCTTCTAGCAAGAGGACGAAAGAGTCCTGCCCATATATCTGAAAGAGGGCTTCTGCCGCCGCCGTTCGCAGAATATGCCCTACCTCACGCATCTCCTGATTCTGTAGGGCGAGAGTAGAGGTAGAGACGTTCGCGATTTTGACGGTGTAGAGCGCACGGAGCAAGGCGGGTTGCCCCGACTTTGCAAGGGAGGGTTCCATCAACGAGAGGAGTTTGATGGCGGCTACACTGGTCGAGAGGAGTTCCGTAATCTCTTCGGTGTTTAGGGCGCGGTTTAGCCCCTCTTGCGTGTTTTGCAGAAGGCTGTGCAGTATCCCAAAGGTGCGTAGATTGCCTAGCACCTCCAGCCGCTCTTGCTCCACTTTCTGCTTCTCAAACGCCTCCCGCGAGACCTTGTTTAGCCACTGCGTTACCTGCTGAACGGCTTGAGTGGCTATCTGCCCCGCCTCTTGTCCGCCTCGTATCATAGATTGGAACTTTGCGAGGATGTTTCCTTTGGGGCGATGTTGTTCCAGCAGTTCCAGCAGTTTTTGCCCCAAAGTGTCGTTGCGTACCAGTAGGGCGTTTGCCGCCTCTGCACGGGCTTTGGGGTCGGTAGAGGAGAGCAGTTCTAGCAGAGCGTTGTAGACTTTTGCCTGAACCTCTTGAGTGCTTCCGTGTTCGATACGTGCCATGTCGGGGCGTACCGAAAACACCTTCGCTATCTCTGCGCTTA
>OMJJ01000318.1 GCA_900299305.1 bacterium
CCCCTCTAAATCTCCCCCTTAACAAGTGGGAGACTTGCAATACACCCATTCCTTCTCACTTTTCAGAGTAAGAAAGCCTTGCTTCGGAGGCGACATTCCCTCCCCTTGTAAAGGGGCAGGGTTAGGGTGGGGTGAGTGCTAACCTCACTACAAGCACTCACTTTGAGTTATATAGCAACAGAATTCTAAAGCCCCTACCCCTTTCCCCTTGCGAAGGGGATAAGGTTGGATAGGGGTTAAAACCGGACTACATCCAACCACTTCGAGATATAGAG
The DNA here is from genome assembly GCA_900299305.1 of bacterium. Taxonomy (GTDB): domain Bacteria; phylum Armatimonadota; class Chthonomonadetes; order Chthonomonadales; family Chthonomonadaceae; genus CAIJLM01. The sequence goes on from OMJJ01000318.1 coordinate 276, forward strand.
TCACAGAGGATATCATCAGAGGAACAAAACAAAACTCTCCTCTACCTACTTAAAGGTAGAGGAGAGTTGATACAAGAGGTGACTTAGTAGGAGACTACTCTCCGCCTTTGCCGCTTGCAGGTGCGTTACCGCCGCCGCCACCGCCCCCCGCAGGAGCAACACCAGGGAAGTGCTTTCCTCCAATAGAGGGGCCACTATTGGCTTGTTCTGCTGTTGGGCGATTGCCACTGGGAGTGCCTGTATTCTTCACAAAGAAGAAACCTATGATAACGACAGCCACCACGACAACGATACCCATAACAAGAGGCGATACCTGTTTTTTCATCTTAGATGGTTTCCTCTCAGATGATTAGTCGTTGGGCCACAGGTACTGTAGGGTGTCGGGAACACTGGGGTTGGTTTTCAGGAACTGACCAGGCTTGAACGACTTGGCATGACCATCTAGGAAGGAGATATTGTACATACCTGCGCCATAGTCTGTGTCACGAGTTGCCACAACGCACTGGTTTTTACCGCCGGTGTGTCGGGGCTGAGGTCCGAAGAAGGAGTAGTCGTAGCCTACCCAACCACCGCACCAACCGATACCTGTAGAGAGTCCATAGACACCGTGCCAGCCATCGAAGTTACCGCTATCGAAGAGGAAAGCGTACTCGGAAGAGCGGGAAACCGCGGCAAGGGACTTGCTGGTGAGATTACCTACGGGCCAACCATACCATTGAGTACCACCCCAACCAAATCCTGCCACACCGTCGTAACGGATGTTGCCAGGGACATAGTTCTGAATCCAAGGCTTGGTACGGGTGCGGTAAGCATCGTAACCAAACGAACCCGCCGCAGGTAGCATACCGTAGGACATCCAGTACTCGAAGCCGTTGGGGTTGGCATCGTGATAGGGGGAGTTCGGGCAGAGTACCAGTTGGTAGTTCTTGGTGTAAGGTTGAATTAGGTCTTGCCAGGTAAAGAAGAAGGTGGCAGTGTCTGTGGTGACATTCAATGCTACTTTTTCATCGTAGTCTTGAATATACATACTGTTCGCAGTAGCCAACTGTTTCAGGTTGCTGATACAGGTGGTTTTGCGAGCCTGTTCGCGGGCTTGCGCGAAGACAGGGAAAAGAATAGCCGCCAAGATAGCGATAATGGCGATAACGACAAGGAGCTCAATGAGCGTGAAGCCTTTTAGGCTTCGGGATTTCGAGCCAATCATTCTGTTATGACCCTCCCAAGTAGAGATATTAAGATAGGCAGTAACGTTGCCATACGCGCCTAAATAGGTAGAGGCGACCCTTTTTACAGGAAAGCGAGCATTGGTGAAGTGAGACATACCAAACGGTAAGGTAGGAAGGTGAAGGGTGTTACGGATGCAGGTAGTACAGTAGTGCGAAACACGCAATACGCCTGTCCATCGCTCTTACAAGAAGGGTATCCCCTAAAAACGCTCATAGTGGAACTTCGCCTACGAAACCCACTCCCTGTAATGTTCTCTCATTATATCGCCTTATGGCGGAATTGTCAACGGAATCGCGACAAATCGCGAAATTTATGCGAAACCACCCAATACTTACACTTGGGGTACACTATAGTCCTATCTCAAAACAGAGGAGCCTCCTGCTATGCCCCGCCCCATCTCTATAGAAGATTTTATGTGCGTTTCGCTTCTTAGCGACCCCCAAATCGCACCCGATGAGAGCCGTATCGCCCTCGTGAAACGCTACACCGACCCCGAAAAGAGCCGCTACCAGTCCGAAATCTGGATAGTTCCCACTTTCGAGGGCGAGCCGCGCTGTTTTGTAAGCCAAGAGGGAAGCAACACCTCGCCCCGCTGGTCGCCCGACGGCAAAACCCTCGCCTTCCTCTCTAGCCGCCAAAAGCCCGATAGTCAGATATTCCTGATACCTGCCGATGGGGGCGAAGCGCGTCCCCTTACCAAGTTCAAAACAGAGGGCAGTTTCAGCGCGATACGCTGGTCGCCCGATGGAACCAAAATCGCTTGCCTCTACCGCGAAACCCCCGCCGACTACACTCAAGCCGCTACCCAAGAGCGTAGCGACAAAAAACTACCCCCTCCTGCCCGTAGGCACACCAAACTGCGCTACCGCATGGACGCTTTTGGCTACTTTGATAACAGTTACGACCAAGTTTGGGTGGTGGATGCGGCTACCGGAGAGGCAACACAACTCACCGATGGCGAGTACGCCTGCGACCCGCCCGTATGGTCTCCCGATAGCAAAACCCTCGCCTTCTTCTCGGATAGGCGCGACGATTGGGATGTTCTGCCCTACAACAACGACCTCTACACCGTCTCTATAGAGGGAGGAGACCTTACTCTGGTTCCTACGCCCGTAGGCTCTAAGCACGGGCTTGCATGGTCGCCCGACGGAACACGCTTCGCCTACGCAGGAAACCCCGACCCCGAAGACTGGTGGGGAACCAACAACACCCAACTCTTTATCCTGCCCGTAAGTGGAGGCGAAGCCATAAACCTCACCGCGCACACCGACAAAAGCGTGGGGTATGAGAGCCTCTCCGATTCGCACGATGTGGGAGCCACCGACCTTATTCAATGGACAGCCGATAGCGGGGCGTTGTTCGTGCCTATCAGTGTGCGTGGAGACACCCAACTCTGCTTTATTGAGGCGAAGGGTGGCGACCCCTTCCCCGTCTCTCCTATAGGGCATGAGATGGGAGATTTTGGAATCACGCCTAGCGGTGTTGCGGCGGTTATACTCTCCTCACCTACCGCCCCGCAAGAACTATTTGTACTCCAGCACGGCGCAAACGGTCTTACCACCACACAGCGCACCCACTTTAATAGGGCATTTCTGGAAGAGGCTACCCCCGTCAACCCCGAAAATGTGGAAGTACCTAATGGTGACGGCGGCACGGTACACGGTTGGTTACTAAAGCCCACTAACTTCGACCCCGCCCAAAAGTACCCTTTCGTACTCTATATTCATGGGGGACCTCACGCACAGTATGGAAACACCTTCTTCCATGAGCTACAGTGGCTTGCCGCCGAGGGGTATGTGGTACTCTACACCAACCCACGAGGTAGCAAGGGCTACGGGCGCGAACACACTGCCGCCATTAAAGGAGATTGGGGCAACAAAGACTATCAAGACCTGATGCTCGCAACCGACTGGGCGATGAAACTAGACTACGTAGACACCACCCGCACCGCCGTAATGGGAGGCTCCTACGGGGGCTATATGACGGCATGGATAGTGGGGCATACCACCCGCTTCACCTGCGCGATAGCGGATAGACTGGTGGGCAACCTTGTGAGTATGGCAGGAACCTGCGACTTCCCCTGGCCCCAAAACGCCTACTTCAAAGGAGACCACTGGAGCAACATTGCCGACCTATGGGCGCACTCTCCTATCGCCTACGCGGGGAACATCGAAACCCCGCTCCTGCTCATTCATAGTGAGGGAGATTTGCGTTGCCCACATGGACAAGCGGAAGAGTTCTTCTCTGCGTTGCGCCTACAGCGCAAAACTGTGGAGTATGTGCGCTACCCCGAAGAGTGTTCGCATGGAATGTCACGCAATGGGCCCCCGTCCTTGCGCCTACACCGCTTACAGGCGAATCGCGACTGGTTAGCAAGGTTCCTAAAGACAGAGAAAGCCTAATAGCACCTTGACGGATAGGCGTTATTAGGGCAAAATGGTAACAGCAGTTTTCAGTGGTAAGGAGCCTATTTTGTATGATAGACTATCTTGGTAAACGCTTCGATGCGATGTCGCTCTTCGACCCCGCAAACGGGATGCTGGTACGTGCGCCTCTTAATGAGGGGGCGGGTTGGTGGGCGGGTGCGCCTAGTGCTACCTTCGACCCCCTCACAAACACCTTCTACCTCGTCTATCGTCTGCGCCAGCCCCGCGATATGGGGCGCGGTGTAGAACTGCGTATCGCGTCTAGCGAAAACGGGATTTCCTTTATCGATATATGGGCGTTGCCAAAATCCTCTCTCTCTGCGCTCTCTCTCGAACGTGCGACCCTGCTACGTGGCTTGAATGGAAAGTGGCAGCTGTTCTTCGGACACGTAGACCCCTCCGATAACCGTTGGCGTATCAGTATGATGGAGGCAGAGGAACCAGACGGCTTTAACATTGCCGAGAGAACTACCCTCCTAACCGCGCAAGATGTGGGCGGGGAGGGGGTAAAAGACCCGAATGTGTTTATCATCGGGCGCATGGTCTATATGCTGGCAAGCTATGCCCGTGCAGAGGATAATCAGTTACTAGCACAAGAGGCACACTCCACCGCCGACATCTATAGCACGGGCTTGATTGTCTCGCGCACGGGCGCGGCAGTAAGCGGCGACGGCAAGCGGTTTCAGTGGATTGGCGATGTCTCTCCTGTCTCGAACTTCCCCGCGTTTCCCTCTCCCTCCGCCCCCGAATCGCTACCCGTTCACAAATGGGACTCCTACTGCCGCCGTATCGGGTCGCTGTTGCCCCTACCAATGGGTGGGTATCTCTGCCTCTACGACGGAGGCGCAAGCAAAGAGGATAACTACGAAGAGAAGACAGGGCTTGCCATGACCTTCGACCTGCGTACCTTCTACTCACTCTCACCCGATGCCCCTGTCCTTACATCTCCGCACGGCTCTGGTTCCCTGCGGTATGTCGATATTCTGCCCGTAGGACACGAACTGTTCTACTACTACGAGATAGCCCGCCCCGACGGGGGGCATGAACTCCATGTTAGCGTAACCGAACGGGACTGGTAAAAAGGAGTGCCACTATGGAGAGCGAAGAGAGCCGCTACGCACGGCATCACCTCATAGACTGGTGGGAGCAGAAGCGGCTTTCCCAAGCAAAGGTGATGGTAGTAGGGGCGGGTGCTATCGGGAATGAGGTCATAAAGAGCCTTGCCCTGCTGGGTGTAGGGAACCTCTGGATTGTCGATTTCGATACGGTAGAGGTCACAAATCTGACCCGTAGCGTTCTTTTCCGCGAATCCGACATAGGCAGAAGCAAAGCAGAGGTCGCCGCAGAACGCGCCCGCGACATCAACCCACACATAAACGTCCATGCCCTCTCTTGCGACCTAGAGTATGAGATAGGTTCGGGGGTCTACCGCGCAATGGATGTTGTTATCGGGTGCTTGGATAGCCTACAGGCGCGGCTTGCACTCAATCGGGCGTGTTATCGGGTGGGAGTCCCTTGGATAAACGGCGGTATCGAAGTGACGGTGGCAGAGGTCTCCCTGTTTCAAGCCGAGCGCGGAGCCTGTTTCGAGTGCTCTATGTCTCCTGCCATGTGGGAACAGCACCACGAGCGGTTCTCGTGCGGTGGACTACGCGCCAACCTAAACGAAGAGAAACAGCCCACCACCGCCGTAGTCGCCTCTATCGTCGCGGGGTATATGGTCAACGAGGCGGTTGCGCTTCTACACACCGACGCAGAGCATCCCAAAACCGGCTTAGAGTTCGGGCAAAAGATGATACTCCTGCTCAAGCCCTACCGCTTCGACATCTACGGACTTCCTTGCGACCCCAACTGCCTTGCCCATGAGTGTTGGGAAGAGATAGAGGTGCTTCCACTCTCCCCTGCCGCCCTCACCACTGCCCAACTCCTAGAGCAGATAGGAGAGCCGCAAGGCACACTAGAACTCGGCTTTGACCTGCTTACCGTAATGCGTTGTGTGGAGTGTGGTTCCGAAGCATCGGTTTTCCTGCCCCTAGAGCGCGTAGGTGTCGAGACCAGTGAATGTCCTCAGTGCGCCAAACGCTCTCGCTACCCCGAAACCGTTACATGGATAGACCACGAATCCGAGTGGGCGCAAACTCTTTTGTCACAACTCGGCATACCAGAGTATCAGATACTCTGTGTAAAAGGCGAACGCGGTACACGCTATGTACAACTGACCGGGACTTTTGCATAAAGGAATCCAATTTGCCCACGCGGTATTAACAACTATACCACACTCATCCTAAAAAGGATTACCTATCTGGAAGGCACTCACCCCCTCTAAATCTCCCCCTTAACAAGTGGGAGACTTGCAATGCACTCCTTTCCTGCTCCCTTTTCAGAGCAAGAAAGCCTTTATTGAGCGGCAACGTTCCTTCCCCTTGTTAAGGGGAAGGCTAGGATGGGGTGAGTGCTAACCTGACTACCTACTAACAGCCATGTTCAAAGAACTCCAACTTCACAACATCAAAAGTTTCCACTCTGCGAATATCCCGCTCACTCCCTTCACCCTGCTCTTAGGCGCAAATGCATCGGGGAAGTCTAATATCCGCGACACGTTTCGCTTCCTGCATGGTCTTAGTCGTGGGTACAAACTGGTAGAGGTGTTCGCAGGGAAGTTTGAGGGTGGTGACCAGATATGGCAAGGAATACGGGGCGGCCCCTTTGAGTTTATTACGAAGGGGGAGCAGCTAGGACAGGTTGGTGTTAAATTGCTCGAATCTAGCCTTAAATACAATATTGCAGTCAGAAATATACAAGGCAAGTTACCAAGAATTTCTGGCGAGGCACTCGTAACGGATACAGATATTTTATATACAATACAACAGGCATCTCCAAGATTTACTAATATAAGCATAAAGCCTGGCGGAGATTATCGGAGAGGTCATGTAGAAACTGTCTTGCCCGATGAAGCCACTCTAACTCAAATTCCTGAACTCTATAGAGGACGAACGGATGCAGGAATTGAAGCCGTCAAACAAGGAGTAGACACCCTCACCTCCTGTTTTGAAAATATGCGCTTTCTCGCCCTCTCCCCAAACGCCATGCGTGAAGCCTCGTACACAGGGCAAAACACGTTGGGAGACCGCGGCGAAAACCTCTCTTCGGTGTTGCAGTACCTTGTAGAAGAGAAAAACCGCGGGGCAGACCTCGTAGAGTGGCTTCGTGCGCTTACCCCAATGGATGTTGCCGACCTCCAGTTCGAGCGCGACACACGGGGACGCACCTCCCTCGTACTGATGGAGCATAACAAGCGAGCGACCTCCGTACACTCGGCTTCGGATGGAACCCTACGCTTTTTGGCATATCTCGCCCTCACCTTCTCCGTAGAGAAGCCCACCCTCTGCTTTGTAGAGGAGATAGACAACGGGATTCCCCCCTCCCGCCTCAAACTACTGGTAGAACTTATGGAAACGCAGTCCAAACTACGGCAACTGCAAGTCGTAGCGACCTCCCACTCCCCTGCGCTACTCAACCTGTTGAGTCCGGAAACGCTCTCCAACACCCTCCTCGTCTATCGTACCGAAGGCGCATCTTCCTCGAAAGTCAAGCCTCTCCACGAACTCCCCCATTTCCAAGAAATCGCAGAGAAGCGTCGTCCGGGGGTACTGATGGAATCGGGTTGGCTAGAGAACACCGTAGAGGCACTAGAGTTTACAGAGGACGAAGAGGCATGAAAGTGCTTATCATCCCCGAAGACCCACGCCTCGACCAGTATATGCTAAAACCACTGATAGAGGCGGCACTCAAGAAGGCGGGTAAGCCCCGGGCAAAGGTAAGCGTATGTCAGGACGCAAGTCTGCGCGGCGATGCAACCATTATCGACTTTGATGCCGTCAAAGATATTATCGAAGACAACCAACTCTACGATGCGTTCCTCCTCTGCGTAGACCGTGACTGCCGCGAAACACGCCCAGATACCCTAAAAAATCTGGAAACACGTATCAGAGAGGCGTGTCCAAACAAAGTGTTTGTAGCGGTGTGCGGAGTAGAGGAGTTAGAGGTATGGGTACTGGCAGGACTGTCCGATTTAGAGGAACCTTGGAGTGAAGTACGTGCCGAATGTCATCCCAAAGAACGTTACTTCGACTCCTATGTAGCACGTAAAGGGCATTTAGATACTCCGGGCAGAGGGCGGCAAGTTTTGGGAAAAGTAGCCGCATCTAAGTACTCTCAACGAATACGTGAGATGTGTCCAGAAATTCGAGCCTGTGAGATATAGAAGAGGGTTTTACAAACCTCTTCGCGAATAGGTAACGGGTTAGGCACTCGCCCTCATCCTGTCCTTCGGACATCCTTGCCCCCAAGTTTGGGGGAAGGAGGATACCGCTGTAAGGTTTTCTCGTTACAAGCAAGGTATGCTTGTACAAAAAGGTGACTACCTGACTATAGAGTGTATTCGCCTCTTCGCCCAAACTTGGGAGAAGAGGTTGGTGATGAGGGCTAAAACCTTTCGCACTGCGTAACATGAGATAGGTAATGGGTTTTTCGTATCTTTATGGAGGTGATGAAACAATGAAAAGACGTTTTTGGATAACCGTAGCCACAGGGCTAGTTGCGCTTTTGGCAACTGCCCTCCCTCTTCTGGCACAAGTAGAAGAGGAGGTAGTTTGGCCCAACGCAGAGAGCAAAGCCAACTCCGACGACTGGATTCGTCTGCACCACAACCAGATTCGGCAGATGCGCCCCAAAGTGCTGGTTCTCAACTTTGTAAACGGACTCTCTTCCGAAGAGGTACAAAAGAGAGCAGAGCGTATCACCAATGCGATTCGGGAAGGTACGCGCTACCACGCCAACCAGAACCCCGAAGCAAAGCCCTTCCTCGACTACAGAATCTACAAGGTTGTCTCCATCACCGACCCCGGACAACTCTCCGAAAGCCAACGCCTAGACGGAAATAGCTCCCTCTACCCCCGCGTAAAAGACTGGAAGCCCGGTCAGCCCAACTTCCAGTACTCCGCCCTCTTTTCAGAGGCGTTTGCCGCCTACTACAAAGAGAAAGACCCCAACGACCCCTCCCGCATGATGTCGCTAGACGAACTCGTTACCCGCGGTAAAGTGCATGAGGTCTGGATATTTGCACAACAGGGAACGCTCGGTGCGCCCTACCCCACCGTAGAACTCAAACAAGCTTACGACGCAACCCTCCGCAAACTAAAAGACAAATCTACACAAGCCGGTGTCGGCGCACTTGCCGACGTTCCCTTTATCGGGAGAAGCCTGCGTATTGCCTTCTTCAATTCAGAGCGCGGACCAGGGTGCGCCATGGAGACACTAGGGCTTTCTCTCGAATCGCTGGCACAGTCCAACGCCGTTCCCTACTTCACGCGCTACTTCAACGAGTACGCGGGCTTCGACTTCAAAACACGCTTCAAAGCCCCCTTCGAGTCCTTCCTCAAGAAGCCCGACGGCATCACCTTCGAGTTCACCGACCCCGATGTACTACAGTACTCCGTAAAAGGGGAACTCTACCGCATCAAAAACTACTACTCGATGGGCGGCAGTGTACGCTTCACCCCCAACAGCCTTCGCCCCTTCGACATTAATAACCGCGAACCCGTTATGTCCAACATCGAAAGCTACCGCATGAGAAACGGGCAGAACGGAGCCGACAAAGTAGAGCGTTGGAGTGCAACCCGATTAGCAAAATACCAGACCCTAGCCAACGACTGTGTAGGTCCATGGATAGTCTACTGGTGGCAAAATATGCCCGGACTAGACAACAAAGCCCTCGACGAAAATGACCGCCCCATGAAGAACTGGTGGCCCTTCCTCTTCTACTAAAAATCAGAGAGACACTTGACGCAGTGCTAAGTCTCCTGTATAATTAGATAGCTATCTAATTATACAGGAGACTATCTAGATGAAAGCAACTGAAGAAGAGATAGAGGCACTTGTAGACTTCCTCAAGGTACTCGCAGACCGCAACCGATTACGGATTCTAGGAATGCTTACCGAGCGTGAACACTCTGTAAAAGAGATTGCCGCCTCTCTCAATATCAAAGAACCCAGTGCCTCTTGGCATCTACAACAACTCAAAGGCTTGGGGCTAGTAGAGATAAGGGCAGAGGGAACCAACCGCTTTTATCGCCTACGCCAAGAGGGAATTCACTCCCTCCTCAAAGACCTCCTTCAAAGAGCAGAAGCGGAGGTGATAGAAGACCCCAATAACTCCGAATTCGAGCGTAAGACCCTCGCCAGTTTCATCAAAAAAGGCAAACTTGTGGAGATACCTGCCCGAAGACCCAAACTGCTGGTAGTTCTCAAATTTCTCTCGGAGCGGTTTCGGGTAGGTGAGTTCTACCCCGAAGCACAGGTCAATGAGACCCTCAAGGAGTTTCACCCCGACTGCGCTACCTTGCGCCGCGACCTCGTAGACTTTCGGTTTATGGCACGCAAAAACAACGTCTATTGGCGTATAGAACCCGATTCTACTCCCGAAAATGCTCTGGAAACCTCCCCTTAGCAGGGTTTTGCCTCCTGTTAGTCTAATAGATACCCATTCGCGTAAAGAGTAGGAGACACGGTATGATTCCGTCGGAAGTCACACGCAAAGGGTTTCTTATGGGGATGGCAGGAGGTACGCTATTGGTACAAAACGAGCGAGCCACTATCACGGTAGAAGGCGACTGGAGAGTACGAGTTTCGGCAGGGGGCTTTTCGGTAGGCTCCAAAGAGGTACAGATTGCAGAAGAGACCGTTTTACAGGTAACACCTACCACTATCCTCACCATAAAAGACGAGAAGTACGACAGCCTCGCCCTCTATAATCCCAAAGCCGCCCCTTGGACACGCGGCACAAAACTCAAACAACTCGCCACCGCCGAGACCACTGCCCCCCAAATGCTAGAACCCAATAGCGTAGTTGTAAAACCTTCCCCCGGCGGCTCTCCCTACAAACTAGGGAAAGACTACGACCTAGAGCCGCAGTGGGCGACCTTTGGACGAATGGAGGGGGGCATACCAGAGAATACGCCCGTCTGGGTGGACTACGTATGCGGGTGGGGGCGTATCGACTCGATTGTGGTAGATAGAGCCGGTAAGGTCTCTCTACACACAGGTAAGCCGCACAACGCGACCCCTGAACCACCCCCAACTGCCTCCAAAGAGACCCGTATCGCCAACATCTGGCTACCCGGCAACCTCAAACATCTTACCGAGACGAACCTCTACCCCCTCCTAGAGCCACACTACCCCCACCCCAAACGGCGCGGAAAAACCACTGCCCAACTCCTTCTACCCAAAACGTGGCACAAACTCACCACAGGAGAACCGATACACATACTAGCATGGGGTGACAGCGTAACCGCAGGAGGTGAGGCAAGTAGCATCGAAAAGCGGTATCAAAACCGTTTTGTAGCCCACCTCAAAGAGCGGTTTCCCAAAGCCAATATCCGCCTGACTACCGCAGGTTGGGGAGGGCGCAACACCGATAGTTTTCTAAACGAACCACCAGGAGCAGAGTTCAACTTCGACCATGCCGTCATTACTCCCCACCCCGATTTAATCGTGATGGAGTTTGTAAACGATGCTTGGATGTCGCCGGAGGTGGTGGAGCAGAAGTACAGTTATCTCCTTAAACGCTTTCAAGAGATTGGGGCAGAGTGGGCTATTCTTACCCCTCACTACGTGCGCCCCGACTGGATGAACAGCCCCAACGAGCGCGTAGAGACCGACCCGCGCCCCTATGTGGCGGGAGTGCGTCAGTTCTGCACAAAGCACTCTATCGCGCTTGCAGACGCTTCTCTGCGTTGGGGACACCTCGTTAAAGAGGGGATTCCCTACATGACGCTCCTTAGCAACAGCATCAACCACCCCAACGACCCGGGGCACGAGATTTTTGCACAGGCACTCATGGAACTGTTTTAAGAGGAACTACAATGAGAGTATCACGACGCACATTTCTGAATGGAGTAGCCGCAACGAGCGCGGCGGCTCTTACACAGAAGGGAGAGGCTAACGCCATGACAACCAACGACGGGCAGGACACACGCCCCATTCCCACCCCCGCACCCCGCATCGCACACTTCGAGCGAATGGGCTACGGGATGTTTATCCACTGGGGACTCTACTCCCAAATGGGACGCGGAGAGTGGGCGATGAATATGCACCACATCCCCGCCGAACGCTACTTGGAACTGATGAAAACCTTCACCGCCAAAGACTTTAGCGGGCGAAAAATCGCCAAACTCGCCAAAAAAGCGGGAATGAAGTACATCACGCTCACCAGCAGACACCACGAGGGTTTTAGCCTCTACGACACACGGGGACTTTCGGAACACGACGTAATGCACACCCCCGCAAACCGCGACCTTATCCAAGACTTTACCGAAGGTTGCCGCGCCGAGGGTATTATGCCCATGCTCTATCACACCACCCTCGACTGGACAGAGCCGCGTTTCGAGAAGGATTTCCCCGCCTACCTACAGTACCTCCGCGACAGTGTGGAAATTCTCTGTACCCACTACGGCAAACTGGGGGGCTTGTGGTTCGATGGTAACTGGAGCAAACCCAACGCCGACTGGCAAGAAGACAAACTCTACGCCACCATTCGCAAGCACCAACCCGAAGCCATGATTATCAACAACACCGGCATAGGAGAAGAGGGCAAACTAGGTAATCCCGAAATAGACAGCGTGACCTTCGAGCGGGGTCGCCCCAAGCCCCTTAATAGGCACGGACATCCCAAGTACGTCTCCGCAGAGATGTGCCACACCATGAACTTCCACTGGGGTATCGCAAACAACGACTTTAACTACCTCTCTCCTGCCCATGTTATCGAGGAACTCTGCTTTGCACGAAGAGCAGGAGCAAACCTCCTTATGAACGTGGGTCCCACCGCAACCGGAAAAATCCCCGAATACGAGGCGGCGGCATTTGGGCGCGTTGGCGACTGGATTCGCCTGCACGGCGGAGAGAAGGGCGTACTCTATCAAGGAAACCCAACGCAGATAAGCGGAGAAGGTGACGACTTTGCCCTCGAACTCAACGGCGACCTCTACCTCTTCATTACCGACCTTACCCCTACCAGCAACACTATGGCACATATGTCGGGGCACAAAGGAGCAGGGGCAAGAAAGTTTGCCGGAGTAGAAAAAGCATACAAAGAGGCGACATGGATGGATAGCGGAGAGAGCCTAAAAATGGAATTCGACGGAAACGCCAAGCAACTCACGCTACATGCCACCAACTACCCCTACGGTACAAACACCGTCGTTCGTGTTGCGCGTCTGAAAGGTTAGCCTTTAGAGTAGCAACCTACAATCCTAGTATAAATCTAAGCAGGTAGAGGCTACTCTTTTGGAGTATCTACTACCTGCCTACCATTTCAATGCCCCTTCGGGAAAAGGAACTCATAACACGATGTCGAGCCTCATCAACCACGCCGATATTCGTATCGGAACCCTTGCAAGCATGGGGAACGGTGCCAACTACCTCAAACAGATTCTGCCGCACGGCTTTGAATCGTTTCAACTAACCATCTGGCAGACCCTTGGCGACCTCAAACTAGACGAAATCGCCCCCGCCGTGCTAGACACCATCGGCGACAAAGCGATTATCAGCAGTCTTGGAATGTTTGGGAACCCGCTACAAGACCCCATTGCCGCAGAGGGCTGGGAAATCTGTATCCGTAACGCCAAAAAGTTCAACTGTAGCCTAGTATGCGGCTTCGCAGGGGCATTAGAAGACCGCCCCGTACCCGAAAGCCTCCCCAAATTCAAAGAGGTCTACGGACACCTCGTTAAAGTAGCAGAAGAGGAAGGAGTGCGTATCGCCTTCGAGAACTGCGACATGGGCGGTACTTGGGAACGTCCGAAATGGAACATAGCCCACTCACCCCGTGCTTGGGAGATGATGTTTAACGAAGTTCCTAGCGACGTACTCGGCTTAGAGTGGGAACCCTGTCACCAGATGGTATCCCTCATAGATCCGCTTCCCCAACTCCGTAAGTGGATAGGCAAAATCTATCACATTCACGGCAAAGACGCGACTATCAACTGGGACGTAATCAAAGAGCAGGGGCTACGTAGCGGTGTTCCCGCCATCTACCACCGTACCCCCGGCTTTGGCGATACCAACTGGACAGACGTTATCACCATTCTGCGGCAGGGCGGTTTCACCGGCTCTATCGACATAGAAGGCTGGCACGACCCCATCTATCGCGGCGATTTGGAGATGACGGGTCAGGTCTATGGCTTAAACTACCTCAAGCAGTGTCGCGGTGGGGCATACATCCCCAACCCTACATAATGAAAGTTCGGCTAGGAGAGAGTAGATAACCTCTCCTAGTCGCCCCAAGACTCACACCATGCCAGAACATACCTTACAACATATCGCCGTAATAGGCGCGGGACTCATGGGACACGGTATCGCACAAGAGTTCGCCCTAGCAGGCTACTCTGTCACTCTCTATGACATCTCCGAACAGGTACTACACCAAGCAGTTCAGAGAATCCAGAGTAATCTGGCACTGCTATCGGTACACGGCTTACTCTCCCAAGAACAGATAGCACAAGCCCTTCCGCGTATCCAAACCCACACCGACCTCAAAGGTGCAGTTCACTCCGCCGACCTTGTAATCGAAGCGGTCTCCGAAGACCTGCCCCTCAAACAGAGGCTTTTTGGTGAGATGGACAGCCTCTGCCCTGCCCATACCATTCTCGCAAGCAACACCTCTACTTTTATGCCAAGCCTACTCGCACAGGCAACCCAACGCCCCGATAGAGTTATCATCACGCACTACTTCAACCCGCCCTATCTGTTGCCTCTGGTAGAGATTGTCTGTTGCCCTCAAACCTCTGAAGAGACAAAACAGACGGTGCTTACTCTCCTGAAAGGCATTGGCAAACACCCTGTAGAGGTACGCAAAGAGAAATCCGGCTTTATTGGAAACCGCTTACAGGCGGCGATTGCGCGAGAGGCGTTCGCCATAGTGCAAGAGGGCATCGCAACTCCCCAAGAAGTAGACGAGGTAGTAAAAAACGGTTTTGGCAGACGGCTTGCAGTAGCTGGTCCTTTCGAGATAGGAGAGTCGGCAGGTTGGGATTTATGGGCTACCATCGCCGAACAACTCCTCCCAACCCTCTCGAACAGTACCCAAGTGCCAGAACTCATGACACAACAGGTATTAAAAGGTGAACTCGGAATAAAAACGGGGCAAGGCTTCTACTACTGGGGTCAAGAGGAGGTACACTCTTTCCGAAAACGCATGATGTTGGGGCTTCTGGAGATGTCACGTTGGGATGATCAGGGCGTTCTTCCAAAAGCAGATACTAACGATATAGACTAGGGTGACTATGTTCTGTACACCACTCGCACACCCGCTCAAACTCTCTCCGACGGCTTCGGGAGGGTTCTCAGAGGCGGTGGTTTCTCCTCTTAAAGTCAGCCTCTTTGGCACATTTGAAGTGCTGGTAGAGGGGCAGCCTCTGCCACGCCTCCGCTCTCGTAAAGGAACCGTTCTTTTTGCGCTACTGGTTTTACGTGCAAACCGTGAGGTCTCTCGCGACTGGCTCGTCGCCAACCTCTGGCCCGATAGCTCCGAAGTACAAGGAAGGCAAAGCCTACGCCAAAGCCTTGCCGACCTCCGCTCTGCGCTTGGAAGTCAGGCATACCGAATCACTTCGCCTACTACGCAGTCGCTTCTATTCGATGCTCAGGGCGCAGACATAGATGCTCTTCGCTTCGATGCGCTTCTCCGCAACGTAAAATCGACTCCCTCCAATCTTGAAGAGGCGATAACCCTCTATCGAGGAACTTTGATGGAGGGAGGTATGGAGGTCGTTCTCCTCCAAGAGCAAGAGATACGCCGTAACGCCTTTCTGGATGCCGTAGACGCTTATGCAAAGCGGGTACTCTCGCAAGAGGTAAGCATAGGAGCCATATCCTACGTAAAACGGGGTATTTTGGAAGACCCGCTACGAGAGAGCCTGTACCGCCACCTCATGCAACTCTATGTGCTAGAGGGCGACTACGCCGCCTGTATTCAGGTCTACCGAGATTTGCGGTTGCGGCTCCAAGAAGAACTCAACATATCCCCCGATGCAGAGACCACCAAACTCTACCAAAGCCTACGTTCTCAGGCGCGTGCCAAACTACAGCAAGAGCCTCCCGCTACCCAAGAGAAACCCACTCCTGACCCTACCGTATCGCGCCCTACAAAGTCGGTGCTACCGCGCCCTCTAATGGGGCTAGTAGGAAGAGAGACCGAAAGAGAAGAGATAAAGACCTGTATACAGAAAGCCCCTCTTGTAACTCTACTGGGTATGGGGGGAGTGGGTAAAACGCGCCTTACCCTACAGGTTGCGAGAGAGTTGGCAGAAATAGGCTTGGAGGTATTTGAAGACGGGGTTTTCTTTGTCCCCCTCGCCTCTATCACCGAAAAAACCTACCTGCTTCAGAGCGTCGCCTCGGTGTTGGGAGTACGCGAATCGCAAAACGTACCGCTTCAAGAGACGCTCAAAGAGTTTCTTAGCACACGCTCTCTACTTCTCATTTTAGACAACTGTGAGCATCTTATCGACGAGTGCGCCGCCTTCGCCGAGACCCTGTTAGGGGGAGCAGTACACCTCCATATCCTAGCCACCAGCCGCGAACCGTTAGGGATTACGGGCGAAGTATGCTACCGTCTACAGCCCTTGCCCTGTCCGTCCTCGCAACACACACCTACCGAGTACCAAGCCTCCCCCGCAGTACGCCTCTTTTTAGAACGTGGGACACTGGTAAAACCCGGCTTCCAACTCACAGAGCAGAACGCAGAGCAGATTGCTACTATCTGCCGCCGTCTCGATGGAATCCCCCTTGCGATTGAACTCGCCGCGGCACGGCTCAAGATGTTGAGCCTAGAGCAGATATTGGGGCGTTTGGAAGACCGTTTCTCCCTGCTTACAGAGGGAAGTCGCACCGCCTTACCGCGCCATCAGACACTACGCGCCCTCATCGACTGGAGTTACGACCTTATCTCGGAAGAGGAGAGGGAGGTGTTCTGCGCCCTCTCTGTGTTTCAGGGAGGTTTTACTCTTACGGCTGCAGAGGCAGTTTGTGGTGTAGAGGAGATACTCGTTCCCTTCTCGCACTTAGTAGACCGCTCTCTTATCATGGTAGAGGAGAGTGCCTTTGGTGAGATGAGGTATCGCCTACTAGAGTCGTTGCGGGAGTATGCGGCAGAGAAACTGAAAGAACGGGTAGAAGAGGAAGTCGTTCAAGAGAGGTTCTCGCAGTGGGCGGTAGACTGGCTAACCGAGATCTCGAAAAGGCTACTTCAAACCTCTCGAATAGAGTGGCAACAACGTATCGACAAGGAGTACGAAAACCTGCGTAGGGCTTTACAGATTGCGCCACCGGGAGACCTAAAAGGAAGGCTCGTCAACGAGTTAGACCGCTACTGGTATATGCGCTCCTCTGTCCATGAGGCAGAACATTGGCTCCTATCTGCTTTAGAGGGCGCAAGTAGCATGACCGAGGCAACACTCTGTAGGGTGCAAGGTGCGCTAGGAATGACCTATTGGCAAAAAGCAGACAACCCCTCTGCCCGTAAGCACCTACTAGAAGCGTTACGCCTTGCACATAAAACGGGCAACTCTACCCTACAGGCAAACGTAGGGCTAGGCTTGGTAGAAGCCGCAGAGCGCAACTATGAGGAGGCATTAGGGTACTATGCAGAGGCATTAAGAGACAGTGAGGAGCGGTCTCACCGTCCTACCCGTGCCACCGTTCTCTCAAATATGGCGTGCCTCTATCTGGACAGAGACGAATTTGAAAAGGCGCGAACCTTCTTTCATCAAAGCCGACAATGCTGGCAGGAGGAGGGGGACAGCCGCGGAGTTGTGTTTGAAGACCTCTTTTTGGCACTCCTCGAAGAGCGGCTTGGCAACGACGAACTGGCATATCAGCAGTACCTACCCTGCCTAGAGCAGTTGCACCTTCTGGACGATTTGAACGGTATCGCGTGGGGGCTTGCCTTCCTAACCTACGTTCAAGTAAAGCGCGGTAAGTACCTTTTTGCGGCAAAACTGACGGGGGCTTTGGCAGGGCTACGCGAAAGGCTCGGTATTCAAGCCAACTCTACCCAACTCAAAGCCGAAACCGAAAGCCATGATAAGATGTTAGGGGCGATGGGAGAAGGGGCATTCCAAGCCGCCCTCAATACAGGGCGAGAGTGGGATGTAACGCAAACCATTCGGTATCTGCGTTCGGAAGAGGGAGTATAGCGAGATACTTATACCTCCTTTCCTAATTAGTGTGCCTAACCCAAGTAACTACCCATGCGTTGACAGGTATGGGAAGGGATTGAACTATGAGTGATGAACTCTCCTCCCCCTTCGAGGAGGTATTAAGCCGTATACGAACACATCTTGTAGAGGCGCGTCGTCAGGCTCTGACGGTGGTGAATGCGGTGATGGTACAGGCGTACTGGAGCATTGGGCGCGAAATTGTGGAGGTAGAGCAGAAGGGTGAGGAGAGAGCGGAATTTGGAACTAGACTGATGGAAACCCTCTCCGAACGCCTTACGAAAGAGTTTGGGAAAGGCTTCGATGCCTCCAATCTACGCTATATGCGCCTCTTTTATCTCGCTTTTCCAATTCGTGACGCACTGCGTCACGAATTAAGTTGGACGCACTACCGTCTGCTTTGCCGTGTCTCAAACTCCCAAGCACGGCAGTTCTATCTGTTGGAAGCGATAGCGTCGCAGTGGTCTACACGGGAGTTGGAACGGCAGATACACTCATTTCTCTATGAGCGCATCGCCGCTTCAAGAGATAAGGAGGGGGTACTACGGCTCGCTTCTCAGGGCGCAAAGCCCTTCGAGCCAAACGACCTGCTTCGCGACCCCTATGTGCTGGAGTTTACAGGATTACCGGAAAGGGAACAGTGGCAAGAGAGCGACTTAGAGCAAGTACTCATGGACAAGTTACAGAAGTTCCTGCTGGAGATGGGGCGCGACCTCTACTTCGTGGCGCGTCAGAAACGCCTCACGATTGACGGCGACCACTTCTTTGTGGACTTTGTATTCTATCACCGTACCCTGCGTTGCTTCGTGCTAATTGACCTCAAAACGGGCAAATTGACTCATGCAGACATGGGGCAGATGCTCCTCTATATAGGCTACTACGAGCAAGAGGAGACCCACGAAGACGAAAACCCACCTGTGGGTATTCTGCTATGTGCGGATAAGAACGACGCGGTGGTGCGCTATACACTAGGCGACAGAGCGCAACAGGTATTCGCGGCAAAATATCAACTCCACTTGCCAACCGAAGAGGAGCTAAGAAGAGAGTTAGCACGTGAGCGTGATGCCTACTTTATCGCACACTCGGAGGCAAGCGAAGAGAGTACCGGCTAAGGAGTAGCCTAAACCTCGTCCTCTTCCGGCTCAATCCATCTCCCCATGCTACAAAACTTCTCGTACCGCTTGGCGAGTAGGTCTTCTTCGCTCAAGGTTTCTAGTTCTGCAAGGTGCTTTTGGAAGGCGGTACGCAGGATTTCGGCGGTTGCTTCGTAGTTGCGATGCGCCCCGCCCAAAGGCTCTGGCAGAATCTCGTCGATAATACCAAACTTGAGGGCGTGGTGGGAGGTCAGTTTAAGAGCTTCTGCCGCCTCTGCCGCACGGGTACGGTCATTCCACAAAATCGCGGCGCACCCTTCCGGGGGGATAACCGAATAGACCGCGTGTTCCAGCATCACAATTCTATCCCCTACGGCGATACCAAGTGCGCCCCCGCTTCCGCCCTCACCCACCACCGCCACTACAATCGGAATAGTGAGTGCCGACATCTCACGTAGGCAGACCGCAATCGCAGTACTGATACCCTCCATCTCTGCCTCTAGGTTCGCTTCAGCGGCAGGGGTATCTACAAACACAAAGAGCGGCTTACGAAACTGCTCTGCCATCTGCATTACGCGAAGAGCTTTGCGGAACCCTGCGGGACGCGCGCTGCCAAAGTTTCGCAGTTGCCGCTCTTTCAGGTTACGCCCCTTCTGGTGTCCCATAACAAATACAGACCGCTCTCCAAACCGCGCAATCCCCGTTACGATAGCGGGGTCGTCGGTGTTGGTGCGGTCTCCCTTCAACTCCACAAACTCCTCAAAAAGAAGTTGGATGTAGTCGAGGGTATAAGGGCGGTCAGGGTGACGTGCCATCTGAACTTCGTTCCAAGAGGTTAGGTTTGCAAACACCTGCCGAATCTTCTCTTCGCGCTGTGCCTCTACCTTCTCTATCTCTTTGCTCACTTGGGGGGTGTTGGCGAGAACATCGGGGTTCGCCGAGACCTTCTTGAGTTCGTCGATAAGCGTATCTAGTTCGATAATGGGCTTTTCAAAATCTTGGGGGGTGGTAACGGGGCGAGCAGGACGCGGGACTGCCGTGCTATGTGGAACGTAAGGTGCTTCTGCAAAGAACCGCAGTATCTTGCCCAAAGTGTTACGCAACTCCTTACGATGCACTACCGCGTCCACCATACCGCAACGCTGTTGGAACTCAGAGGTCTGGAAATCGTCAGGTAACTTCACACCCATATCCTGATTTCCCACACGCCGCCCCGCAAACCCAATCAGTGCGCCTGGCTCTGCAAGAATAATATCTCCCAAAGCCGCATAAGAGGCGTAGACTCCCGCCATAGTAGGGTCGGTTAGAACCACGATATAGGGAAGCCCTGCGGCTTTAAGCCGCGCTAGTGCCGCACTGGTCTTTGCCATCTGCATCAGCGAGAGGATACCCTCTTGCATTCGCGCCCCGCCCCCATTTGCGGTTATCATCACCACAGGAAGCCGCTCTTTTATGGCACTCTCAACGGCGCGGTGTATCTTCTCACCTACCACGCTTCCCATCGAACCTCCCATAAAAGAGAAGTCTGCCACACTAATCACAATACGCTGTTCCGAGATTCGGGCAAACCCAGTATACAGAGCATCCACCATGCCCGTCTTCTCTCGCGCTTTCTTAATTTTGTCGGCATAGTCTGGAAAACCAAGAGGGTCTACTGCGGTAACGTTGTGGTCGAACTCTTCAAAACTGTCTTCATCTATCGTAAGCGTAAGGCGTGCCTCTGCACGGAGTTTATGGTGGTACTCGCACTTGGGACAGAGATGCCAGTTGCGCTCCACGTCCTTCGCAAAAGAGATTTCGGCACAACGGGGACATTTGCTCCAAAGACCGTCCGGAACGGCGTTTGGGCTAC